>NZ_JBFTMA010000166.1:0-7373 GCF_056396725.1 Bacillus sp. 05T31 | reverse complement strand
CTCTTTATACTGAAATATCTGAAAATATAATTGTATTGTAAAAGAAGTTTGTATATAAAGTCAACTGACATAATATCATTGACGTTATATCAATTTAAGTGATATATTTCAATTAGTTAGAATAAAAAGAAAATTAAAAGAAGGTGACACCATGTATAAAGAACCATTTCAACCAACTTATGAGTATGCGCTTGAATGTGATAAACATGATGAACTGAAAGATTTTCAATCTGAATTTTATAAAAAAGAAGGAACAATATATTTAGATGGTAACTCTTTAGGGTTGCTTTCAAAAAGAGCAGAGAAATCGTTACTTACCTTGCTAGATTCATGGAAAGAGTTTGGGATTGATGGATGGACTGAAGGTGAGCATCCATGGTTTTTCCTTTCGGAGAAATTGGGTGAATTGACAGCACCTCTTATTGGATCTTTACCGGAAGAAACGATTGTAACCGGTTCCACGACTGCGAATATACATCAAGTTATTGCGACGTTTTATGAGCCGAAAGGAATACGAACAAAAATTCTTGCGGATGAATTAACTTTTCCGTCAGATATTTATGCACTTCAGAGTCAAATTCGTTTAAAAGGCTTAGATCCAGATGAACATTTAGTACGAGTGAAAAGCCGAGATGGAAGAACACTTTCTGAAGATGATATTATTCATGCGATGACCGATGATATCGCTTTAATATTATTGCCTTCTGTACTATATAGAAGTGGACAAATTCTTGATATGAAGCGATTAACAGCTGAAGCTCATAAACGTGGTATTCATATCGGTTTTGATTTATGTCATTCAATCGGCTCCATTCCGCATCATTTTAAAGAGTGGGATGTAGATTTCGCTGTATGGTGTAATTATAAATATTTAAATGCAGGTCCTGGTGGTGTTGCGGGCCTTTATGTAAATAATAAACACTTTAATAGACTCCCAGGATTATCTGGTTGGTTTAGTTCTAGAAAAGATAAGCAATTTGATATGGAGCATTCATTAACTGCAGCTGACCATGCTGGAGCTTATCAAATAGGGACACCTCACGTATTAAGTACTGCACCATTAATCGGTTCTCTTGAAATTTTTAAAGAAGCTGGTATTGAGAAGTTACGTGAAAAATCATTACATATTACGAGATATATGCTTGATTTAATTGAACATGAATTAAAAAGCTTTGAATTTACAATTGGAAATCCATTAGAGGATGAAAAACGAGGCGGGCATATTTATTTAGAACATGCTGAGGCGGCGCGTATTTGTAAAGCGTTAAAAGCAAATGGGGTTATTCCAGACTTTAGAGCTCCAAATGGAGTTAGACTTGCGCCTGTTGCTTTATACAATACGTATGAGGAAGTATGGAACTCTGTACAAATYTTAAAGAAAATTATGAAARAKGAAGAATATAARAACTTTGAAAATAAGCGAGAGGTTGTGGCGTAAGCATGAAAACATYGCAGTGGATTGATATTTCACAACCGCTAAATAATGATATCGCGACGTGGCCAGGGGATACACCGTTCTCGTATGAAGTTTCATGGTCAAAAGAAAACAGTGGTTCAGTAAATGTCGGAAAGTTAACGATGAGTATCCATACAGGTACTCATATTGATGCACCTTTTCATTTTGATAATGACGGTAAGAAGGTGTTGGATTTAGATATTCAAGTTTATGTTGGCCCAGCGCGAATCATTGACGTTTCTAATCTTGAAAGCATCGGGAAAAAGGAATTAGAAAACTTTCATTTAGAAGGTGTAGAACGATTGTTATTACGTACATCTTCACATGGTAAAGCAAATGAATTCCCAGATGTAATCCCGCATTTACGCACAGATATTGCAGCCTTTCTTTCTGAAAAGGGAATTCGTTTAATCGGGGTGGAYGTACCATCTGTTGATCCTTTAGATGATAAAGAACTAGCAGCKCATCATCAATTATTTAAACAYGGAATWCACATTTTAGAAAATGTCGTACTAGATCACGTAGYAGACGGCGATTACGARCTTATTGCATTACCACTTGCATTAACAGATGCAGATGGAAGTCCAGTTCGCGCTGTTATTAGGCCAATATAAGTAGAAATATATAAAAGGGGCGTTTGACTAATATGAAAGAAAACGAAAAGGTAATTATGGAAAAAGGGATTCAYACKGATTTTAAGGARAATATGACGTACGGAGAGTATTTACAGCTAGATAGCTTATTATCTAGTCAACAAAGATTATCAGATCATCATGATGAAATGTTATTTATCGTCATCCATCAAGCGAGTGAGCTTTGGATGAAAYTAATTTTACATGAACTGAATGCAGCRATTGAATCTATTAAACAAGATAAATTASCACCWGCMTTTAAAATGTTAGCACGTGTATCAAAAATTCAGTCGCAAATTATTCAATCTTGGGATATTCTTGCGACATTAACGCCATCAGAATACATTGAGTTCCGTGATTCACTTGGTCAGGCTTCAGGTTTTCAATCGTATCAATATCGAATGATTGAGTATGCACTTGGTTATAAAACACCACATGCATTAAAGATTTATGAAAAGGACCCGGAATTACATGCTCGTCTTCATAAAGCACTTCATGCACCAAGTTTGTATGATGTGGCGATACAAGCGCTTGTTAAAGAAGGATTCCCAATTCATAAAGATGTGTTAAATCGTGATATTACGCAGCCTTACGAAGAGGATGCAACKGTAGAAGCGGCTTGGRTAGAAGTRTATGCGGACGTGCAGAAATATTGGGATTTATATCAGCTTGCAGAGAAATTAATCGATATTGAAGACTGGCTACAACAATGGCGTTTCCGTCATATGAAAACGGTAGAACGAATTATTGGTCATAAGATGGGAACAGGTGGCTCTTCTGGCGTATCTTATTTAAAGCGAGTGCTTGATCAATGCTTCTTCCCAGAGCTTTGGAACGTTCGAACGAAATTATAAGAATAAACTTGTCAGCTGATAAAGGCTGGCAAGTTTATTTTTTTGTTTTAAAAACAAATATGATTTAATAGAGAGAACGAGATGAACAACAAATATTACATAATCATTTAGATGGAGGAAGATTACTTGAATTTCGAGCAATTACAAAGTAAATTTGAAAAGAAAAAAGTTAATACATTTCTTGTTTATCAAAAGGGGGAATTAACGACTGAATACTATAAAACGATAGACTGTGCAAATGACTTATTTAAAATTAATTCGATTACAAAAAGTATCGTATCTATATTAATTGGTATCGCAATTGATAAAGGATTTATAAATAATATACATACACAAATCACAACATGGATTCCAAATGTACCGGAGAAAAAGAGGGAACTAACACTGTATCATTTATTAACGATGACAACAGGAGAAGATTGGCAAGAGTTCGGAAATGGGGTTGTTTTCCCAAATGATTTTGTGGAATCAGACAATTGGGTGCAATACATTTTAGAAAAACCGCTCATTGAAGAAATGGGTGCGAAAATGAATTATAATTCAGGTTCTTCTCACTTACTTAGTTACATCATTCAACAAGCAACTGGAATGTTGACGGAGCAGTTCGCGAAAAAGTATTTATTTGAGCCGTTAAACATTACGGAGTATGAGTGGCAACAAGACCCGCAAGGTATATATGTTGGCGGATTTGGTATTAAAATGAAATCTATAGATTTATTAAAGTTAGGAAAAGTATGTTTGCACAATGGATATTGGAAGGGTAATGAAATTGTATCACCGAAATGGTTAGAAGAATCAGGTGAGGCCCTATTTGAAACGTATGAACATGTCGGGGCATATGGATATCACTGGTGGGTRTTAAATAAYGAAAGATTTCACATACCGTATTGTATGTATTTTGCTATGGGATAYGGAGGGCAATACATTATTATCATTCCGCAGTTAGAGCTCGTAGCTGTAATTAGTAGTCACATGCCAAAACGTGGCCTCGTACCATTAAAGTTATTTATAGAACATATAAAAGAGAATTCCAATCATAAATAAGAAGAGGAAGGGGGTGTTTTATGAGAAGTGCAAACATGATAGCGATTTATAGACTGTTATTAAGTCTTCTAGCGTTTAGTGCACTTATTACTCAATTTGTTACAAGAGCACAAGTGAAACCGTTCAATCCAGTTAATTTTTTTAGTTACTTTACAATTGAAAGCAATATTTTAGTGGCGGTAATTCTACTATTAAGTAGTTTGGGGACAGCCACACTCGGACGTTCCGAGCAGTTTGGAGTTCTTCGCGGTGCAGCTACAGTATACATACTGACAACAGGACTTATTTATTTTTTGTTATTAAGGGGATTAGAAGAGTCACTTCAAACACCGATACCGTGGGTAAATACTGTGCTTCATTACATCATGCCATTAGCAATGATTTTAGATTGGGTTATAAATCCACCTACGAAGACAATCACGTGGAAACAAGCTACTAGTTGGCTGATTTTCCCGCTTTTATATGTTGTCTATAGCTTAATACGCGGTCCATTCGTTAATTGGTACCCATATCCGTTTCTCGATCCGAGAATAGGTGGATATGGGAAAGTACTTTTATATAGTATCGGAATAGCGGTTGTAATTGGAGCTATTTGCGGATTAGTAAAAATGTTAGGGAATCGATCTTTGCATATAAAAAATAATCCTCCTTATTAAGGAAGAAGTACATAAAGAAACCTCTGTCTGTATGTAAAGACGGAGGTTTCTTTGTTTTACCGATTTGTTTTCTGAAATGACATCTTTAAAAATTTCTCTGTTTTCGTATCGAATTCTACATCAACAAAAACACCATATTCTTTCCCACCTTCACGCAGCCACAGCTTAAATTTTTCAACTGTTATTTGAACAGTTTTTGGTTTTCTACCTATATGAAGGTAATCAATAATCTCTGCTTTCGGATATTGTTCTTTCGTTTTTTCAACGGCCAGTTTACCCCATTTTGCATAGGGCGGCTGTGCGTGAACTATAGATGGACCATTATATATAGTTGAACATGTTGTTAGTAAAAAAATCGAGAATGCTATACGTGTGAAGAAATACTTCATAATAAGCTCCTTTTACTCTTTTTTTATATTGTGTGCATATATCTTCAAGCATATAAGTTTGGATTTTTTTGTCTTCTTTACATAAAAGCGAGGGTTTTACAAAACATAACCATGAAATCATTTCCGTAATTAAGGAGGGAAATACATGCGTCAAAAAGCTGTTTTCAAGATAGCGATTTTGCTTGTATTTGTGGGACTATCATTGATGGTCAGTAGTATACAAATGAAAAATGTAGAAGCTTTTTCTAATCAAGTGATTCAAAGAGGTGCATCTGGAGAAGATGTCATTGAATTACAATCTCGTTTAAAATATAACGGATTTTATACGGGAAAAATTGATGGTGTTTTCGGATGGGGTACATATTGGGCGCTTCGAAACTTTCAGCAAAAATTCGGATTGCCAGTTGATGGTTTAGCGGGTGCTAAAACGAAGCAAATGCTTGTAAAGGCGACGAAGTATGATAAGTCGACCGCTAATAAAGGTACTACAACTAATAAAGGGAATAGCGGTGGTACTGCACAAGAAAATAAACCACCACAAAGTAAAGGGACAAATGTTCCAAACGGTTATTCTCAAAATGACATTCAGTTAATGGCAAACGCTGTATACGGAGAGTCACGTGGCGAGCCATATTTAGGACAAGTTGCAGTGGCTGCGGTAATTTTAAATCGTGTCACAAGTGCATCGTTTCCAAATACCGTTTCAGGTGTAATCTTTGAACCGAGAGCCTTTACAGCAGTAGCAGATGGACAAATATATTTAACGCCAAATGAGAATGCGAAAAAAGCCGTATTAGATGCAATCAATGGATGGGATCCAACAGGGAATGCACTATATTATTTCAATCCAGATACTGCGACAAGCAAATGGATTTGGACTCGTCCACAAATTAAAAAAATTGGTAAGCATATTTTCTGTAAATAGAGCGGAGGTGGAAACATGTTACGAGGTATTATCATCGTATTGTTAACAGTAGGTGTAGTCGGAACAGGGTATTGGGGCTATAAAGAGCATCAAGAGAAAAATGCAGTATTAATTCGAGCGGAAAATAGTTATCAGCGTGCGTTTCATGATTTAGCATATGAAGTTGATTTATTACACGATAAAATTGGAACAACACTGGCGATGAATTCACGTTCCTCATTATCGCCAGCTTTAGTAGATGTATGGCGTTTAACATCAGAGGCTCGTTCTGATGTAGGACAATTACCTTTAACATTAATGCCATTTAATAAAACGGAAGAGTTCCTTGCGAATATTGGTGATTTTAGTTATCGTACAGCGGTTCGTGATTTAGAAAAAGAACCGTTAAATGATCAAGAATATAAAACGTTACAAGGTTTATATTCAAATGCAGCAAATATACAAGATGAACTGAGAMAAGTGCAGCATCTTGTATTGAAAAATAATCTTCGYTGGATGGATGTAGAAATGGCTCTTGCGTCAAACMAAGAYCCAGCAGATAACACAATTATCGATGGATTAAAGACGGTAGAAAAGAATGTAACATCATACTCGTCCACAAACTTTGGACCGACTTTTACAAGTGCACAAAAGAATAAAAAAGGCGGATTTGAGGCAAAAGGAAAGGCGATTTCGAAAGAGGAAGCGGAAAAAATCGCGAAATCATTTTTAAACTTAAAAGGGAATGAAAAAGTAGAAGTTGAGAAAAGTGGAAAAGGTGCAAAAGAATCATTCTACAGTGTGAAAATTCAAGATCCAGCAACGAACAATGAGTATTATATGGATATTACCGGAAAAGGTGGATACCCAATTTGGGTAATGAATAATCGAGAAATTAAAGAACAAAAAATTAGTTTAAATGATGCAGGAAGTAAAGGATTGACGTTTTTAAAGGATCACAAGTTTACAAATATGGAGCTGTTTGATAGTTCTCAATATGATAATATCGGTGTGTTTACGTACGTTGTAAGTGAAAATGGAGTGCGTATTTATCCAGAAGCAATTCAAATGAAAATTGCTTTAGATGATGGATCGATTGTTGGTTTTTCCGCAAAGGAATATTTAGCATCGCATCAAAAACGAACAATTCCGAGTGCGAAGCTAACTGCTGCTGAGGCGAAAAAGAAAATTAATCCCGATGTAAAAGTTATGGAAGAACGTAAAGCTGTAGTAGTAAATGACTTGCATAATGAAGTACTTTGTTATGAATWTATTGGTACTTTAGGGAAAGATACGTACCAAATTTTCATTAACGCAAATAGCGGAGCAGAAGAAAAAGTGAAGAAGATGCAAGCTGTTGAAAAAATTTATGATTAAACATCAATGATAAAGTGGTGAAAATAATGAAAATCATTATATATATGTTAATGCTTTGTTT
>NZ_JBFTMA010000165.1:0-18829 GCF_056396725.1 Bacillus sp. 05T31 | reverse complement strand
TATTAACATTGTTAATATGATTATTGATTATATACTGTGTGGGGGTCTTATTTTGAAGGGAAGAGATGTTGTTTTAGGTTTATTAATGGAAAAAGAATTGTCTGGTTATGACATTAAAATTGTGTTTGAGGATGTATTTACTTACTTTTTTGATGGAAGCTTTGGAATGATTTATCCAACGTTACGACAATTGGAAAAGGAGGGGAAAATTAAAAAAGAAATTGTCATGCAAGAAGGGAAACCGAATAAGAAAATGTACTTTATTACAGATGAAGGGCGTGAAGAGTTTTATAAATACATGCAAACGGATGTAGAGAAAGACGTTTTACGTTCAGATTTTTTAATGAGGATGTATTTTGGCAATTATAGTGATGATAGGGCGATAAAAAAATGGATTGAAGACGAAATTGAAAGGAAAGAAGCGTACATTGCGGATCTTCGTTTGAAATATGAAAAATGGAGAGAAGGTATTACTTTCGTTGAAGAAATTTCGCTCGATGTAGGTATTGCATCATATAGTGCACAAGTAGAGATGTTGAAGAGGAAGTTACAGCAATTAGAAGCAAAAGAAAACAATAAAACGGAAGAATGAAAAACACGTTCACAATAAATAAAGGGGTAGATTAACATGGAGCAGTCAAAGGGTATTAAGATTGTCTTTTTAATGTGCTTAGGTATTTTTCTTTGTATGATTGATACAACGATTATGAATATAGCTTTACCAGCAATACAATCGAGTGTAAATACTTCATTAGAGAAGATGTCTTGGGTATTAAATGTTTATACAATGACGATTGCAGTACTCGCAATCCCGCTAGGACGGATAGCTGATATTTTTGGGAAAGCAAAGGTGTATATTCTCGGTTTAATTATTTTTGGTGGTGGATCAGTGCTTTGTGCTTTTGCTAATACAGGTGACTTCCTTATTTTTTCTCGTTTTATACAAAGTGTTGGAGCAGCAATTTTATTTCCGACAAGTATGGTAATTGGTGTATCAGCTATGCCGTTAGCAAAGAGGCATGTTGCACTTGCTATTTTAGGAGTAACGCAAGGATTGTCAGCTGCACTTGGTCCGGTAATAGGCGGAATTATTACGCAAAATGTAGGGTGGAGATGGGTGTTCTTCGTCAATGTTCCGATTTGTATTCTTGGAATCATTTTATGCTGTATTATGTTACAAGTAAAAAATGAAGAACGTATTATTTCAAAAATTGATTGGATTGGACTCATATTAAGTAGTTTAGCGATTTTTTCTTTTACTCTCGTATTAGTGAAAGGCAATACGTGGGGATGGCAAAGTAATATCGCTTGGTCTTGTTATGCAATTAGCACTATTTCTCTTATTCTATTTGTTCTAGTGGAACGAAAGATTCATAATCCGATGGTGAATTTAAAATTATTTAAAGATCGAATGTTTGTAGGGGCATCTATCGTTGTTATATTAAGTAATTTATTTTTAATTGGAGTAACTGTATTACTTCCAACATTCTTGACAAAAATAATTATTATTCCTTTTATGATATTAGGTGTTGGATATGGTTTAGTAGTGGGACCAATTACAGTTTTAAGTGCATCTTCGTTTGAAGGAGAATTATTAACTGCTTCTCAAAGTGTTGTATCAATGTTGCGGCAAGTAGGGATTGTATTAGCGGTTGCAATATTTGTATCTAATTTAACTCACAACTTATCTTTAAATAAAGAGAATGTATATCGTTATGCAGAAGAAAAAGTGCGTAATATTCATGTGAATAGTGCTCAGCAAGCTGAGATATTACAGGTAACAAAAGAAAAAATAGAGAAACAAAGTATAGAAACAAATGTAGAAAAGAAACAAAATGAAACATTGGTGGGATTAAGTAAAGAGAAAAAAGACGAACTAATTCACCAAAAAGTGGATGAAGTATTAAGTGGTGTTCCAGTAGAATATAGAGATATAAAAAGAGAAGAAATTACGAATCAAGTAACA
The DNA here is from genome assembly GCF_056396725.1 of Bacillus sp. 05T31. Lineage (NCBI taxonomy): Bacteria > Bacillati > Bacillota > Bacilli > Caryophanales > Bacillaceae > Bacillus > Bacillus sp. 05T31. The sequence goes on along the minus strand of NZ_JBFTMA010000165.1, from coordinate 16,863 downwards.
AAAGAAGTTGAAAAACAAGAGGAGAGTATAAAGAAAGAAGTACTTGCATTTTCAAAAGATGTAAGTCGGTATGCCAAAAATAAGATGGCTATGAGTTTTACWGATTTATATAAAGCRAGTGTTCCAGTTATTTTAATTTGTGCTTTAGTAAGTTTGTTRTTTTGGGAAGGGAGAATTCGAATTAGTAGAAGAAAGAAGAAGTTAGTGGAAGAGTTGTAGTAATAAATATCACTCATATTATAAAATAGGCTACTATTCAAATAGATTTTGAATAGTAGCCTATTTTTATTTATTACAATAGTTTCGGATCCAATTTTTTACTGATTTGGGTGAGGATTAATCCGATGAAAACTTGTAAACTTCCTATCCATGTTATGTGTATGATAGAGCTATGTTCAATAATTATACTACCAATATAAGAACCAGTTGCAATTCCTATATTAAAAGAAGCAATATTTATAGCAGAAGCTACATGTGTAGTTTTAGGAGAAATACGATCTGCTAAAATCAAAGTATATAATTGAAGTCCTGGAACATTCATAAAGGCGAATAATCCCATTGAAGCTACAGTTATTAAACCAAGAATTTTGAATGGAGCTGCAAAGTATAACAATAAGAGTACAACCGTATGAAATATAAAGATGTTGGATAAGGAGTGGATGGGGTAAGTATTCGTCACCTTTCCACCGATTAAATTTCCGATTGCAATCATAATCCCATAGAGGAAAAGAATAATTGTTACGCTATTTAAAGAATACATTGTGACATCCTGTAACAGTGGAGAAAGGTAAGTAAATACTGTGAATGTTCCGCTCGAAATAAAAGCGGTTATAATAAATACTAATAATAATCTTGTATTTGTAAATAATTCTTTAAAATCTTTTAGTTTTGAAGGTGTGCCTTTTTCTTCGGATTTGGGCACAAGTAAAAGTGTTGAAATATATGCAATGACGCCGATAATTGTAATAAATAAGAAGGCCATTCTCCAGCCGAATTGTATACCGATGAATGTACCGATAGGAACACCGGTAACAGTTGCAATAGTAAGGCCAGAAAACATAATGGAAATTGCTTGTGCTCGTTTATTTTCTGGAACTAATGAAGCGGCCATTAATGAACCAATGGACATGAAAACACCATGCGAAAAAGAGGCTATAATTCTACCTATTAATAATACAAAGAGATTCGGAGCAAGAGCGGATATACCATTTCCAATTATAAAGACAAGCATGACTAATAATAACAATTTTTTTCTAGGTATCCCCGCTGTGAGAGAAGTTAGTACGGGGGCACCGATTGTTACACCTAACGCGTAAACAGTGACAGTTAGTCCCGCCATACTAACAGGAACAGCTAAATCATTAGAAATTAAAGGGAGTAGGCCAACACTTATAAATTCTGTGACACCGATGGCAAATGCTGAAATAGCCAATGTTAATAAGGCTAATGCTCGATTACGTTTTACATTCATTTTTATTACCTCCATGTTTTATAATTCGGCATATCGATAAATTCCGATTAATGTTTCTGTTAGCTATATTAATCGGTAATTCCCGATATGTCAAAATTAAAAATCAAACACATGACTGGACAAATTGACATATCGCAAATAGCCAATTAATATGGGGATATGAATAGAATCGAAATTTTTAAAGCTCTTTCAAATGATACACGTTTAAATATTTTGGAATGGTTGAAAGAACCAGAGAAATACTTTGATAAACCATCAGCACATTTATCAAGAAATATTAATGAAAAAGGCGGTGTGTGTGTAGGGGATATTCAAGAAAAAGCTAACCTTTCTCAATCAACCATTTCACAATATCTTTCTATGATGCAAAAAGCTGGGTTATTAGAATCGACAAGGCACGGTCAGTGGACATACTACCGGAGAAACGAAGCTACAATTCGAAAAATTACGGATTTTCTTAAAGATAACCTTTGATAAAAAATAAAAAATAAACAAAAAAGCACAAGTGAAAATTTGTGTTTTTTGTTTATTTTTATTGTAAATATGGAGTGAAAGCTCAATTGTTTAATCGTTAGTTATTACTAGAAATATTAGTGTTTATTTATAAAGAGCAAAGTTAGTATGGAATTCTAGATTCAATTCTTCTAAATTATGACTATAATATCTTTTATTATTAAAATTAGTAAAGTCAATTCCGGTGCAATGTTCTAGATTTCTATCTAAAATAATGGTAAAGTCTGGTTAGAAAATCTTTGTGAAGTAAAGGGAAGAATGAAATATTAAAAAGAGAGATTCATTTCATAAAGCAGGTGAGAAAATGCTAGATAAGGCGGATGCTTCAATAAGTAATCATATGTATACAGAAGAAGAGCAACAAAAATTATATAAACGAACGTTAATAATCGTAAGTATTTCACAAATGTTTGGCGGAGCGGGATTAGCTGCTGGAATTACAGTAGGTGCACTTCTTGCACAGCAAATGCTTGGGACGGATGCATATGCAGGATTACCGGCTGCTATGTTTACAATGGGATCTGCGGTAGCGGCTTTCTTTGTTGGGAAGTTATCGCAAAAATATGGTCGCCGAATAGGRCTKGCAACAGGSTTTATAGTAGGGGGAYTAGGAGCTATTGGAGTTGTATTGGCTGCTTTAACAAATAGTATTATTCTATTACTAGTCTCTTTACTCATATATGGTGCAGGTACAGCTACGAATTTACAAGCTCGTTATGCTGGTACCGATTTAGCGGATAAGAAGCAACGAGCAACTGCTGTTAGTATTACGATGGTYATGACGACTTTYGGTGCGGTTGCWGGWCCGAATTTAGTAGGCGTAATGGGRGAKTTTGCSCATTCAATTGGAATTCCTRAMCTWGCKGGYCCGTTCATATTATCAGCAGCGGCATTTATACTTGCGGGYCTTGTYCTTTTTRTTATGCTTCGTCCAGATCCRTTAATTATTGCTAACATAATAGAAAGATATAAACAGGAACATACATATAAAGGACAATCGGTAACTAATGAAACGTTAGAAAATAAAAGGGGTATTACCATCGGAGCAATCGTAATGATACTTACTCAAATAGTGATGGTTGCGATTATGACGATGACTCCAGTTCACATGGGACACCACGGTCATGGATTAAGTGCAGTAGGTCTCGTGATTGGTTTTCATGTAGGTGCAATGTACCTTCCATCACTTGTTACAGGAATGTTAATTGATAAAATTGGCCGTACTACGATGAGTATAGCTGGTGGGATGATTTTACTTGCAGCGGGTGTCATAGCTGCGATAGCACCGAGTGATTCTTTACTATTATTAATTGTTGCTCTTTCTTTACTTGGATTAGGATGGAATCTCGGATTGATTAGTGGTACAGCACAAATCGTTGACTCCACAACTCCTTCTACACGTGCTAAAACACAWGGGAAAATAGATGTTTTTATTGCGYTAGCCGGAGCTTCAGGTGGAGCGATGTCAGGAATGGTAGTAGCTAATTCCAGTTATGCGGCATTATCATTAGCGGGAGGATTGTTAGCATTATTGCTAATTCCTGTTGTGATATGGTCTCGGATAGGTAAATAAATTTCATGAAATTAAAAAGAGGTTCTAGTTATTCCCTAGAACTTCTTTTTAATGTATTTAACTTAAATCCCATGCCACAATAAGCCCTAAATGCGTAAGCCCACCACCAAATCCGTATAGCAAAAGTGTGTCTCCGTTATTTAATCTTCCTTTTTTTCTAGCTAAATCTAAAGCGAGTGGAATAGAGACKGAAGATGTATTCCCCATATCTTCCACACTCGTTAATGTTTTTTGAATAGATATTTTTGATTTTTCGCAAATAGATTCAATCATTCTTAAGTTAGCACTATGTGGTATGAACCAGTCTATATCATCTATTTGCAAATTTGCAGTATGTAATAGTTCTTTTATGCCGTATGGTACTGTTCGTACAGCCCATTTATATACTTCTCTTCCATTTTGAACAATTTTTTCACTTGTTTGTAGTGGTGTGCCATTCATAGTAGTAGATAAGTTTGTTCTGTATAGATGAATGCCACCGTCACCGTTTGTTCCCATGTGAGCAGCGATAAAGCTTGGTTTGTTTTCATCTCTTTCTAATAAAATAGCTCCAGCGCCATCACCGAACAAAATACAGGACGTTCTATCGGTGTAATCAGTAACTTTAGATAATGTCTCTGTCGCTATGACGAGTACTTTTTGATGTGATCCAGAAGTGATTAAGCTATTCCCGACATGCAGTCCGTATGTGAAACCAGCGCAAGTCGCATTTAAATCAAAAGCTAGTGTATGAGGTATGTTGAAGTATTGTTGTATTTGGCAAGCAACACTAGGGAAAACATAGTCAGCAGTAGTTGTAGCGACGATGATACAGTCAATATCCTCTAAGTTTTTCTTATATGTTGTACACAAATTTTCGATTGCTTTAATGGCTAAGTGTGAGGAGTATTCGTCTTCGTTAGCAATTCTTCTTTCTTTCATGCCTGTTCTTTGTACAATCCATTCATCATTCGTATGGACCATCTTTTCTAAATCGTTATTAGACAATACTTGATCTGGAACATAAGTACCAATTGCGGTAATACGAGATTTAGAATTCATAGGGACATCTCCTAATTTTTATTTTATAACCTGATACTAATATCAGGTTATAAAATTGTCAATAAAGACTTTTATTGTATGGAAACGATAATGTTTAATTTACTCTGTAGGAATTTGGCGAGTAGCGTAAAAATAATATACGAGAAGCTTTTGAAATTGATAATGAAGGGAGTGGGGCTCCTTGAAAAGAATTTTGCGCATGTTGCCTGTTGTCATTATTTGTAGCTTTATTCTTATTGTTTTTCCAGATAAATCTTATGCTTGTGACTGTATTAAAAAATCTCCAGAGGATGCATTTCAAAAAAATGATGTGGTGTTTGAGGGGAAAGTAATTGAGGTTGGAAGGAAAGAAGGGATTGGAACTGAAGTTTTATTTGAAGTGAAGAATATTTGGAAAGGGACAAGTTCTTCGCAAATTATTGTATATACAAATGGTGGTGATTGTGTGTTTCACTTTGTAGAGGGAGGAGAGTACTTAGTATATTCTTCTCAAAGAGGATCAGAAAAACAATTACACACACATAGTTGTAGTAGAACGAAGAGATTAGATGAGGCAGGGGCGGACAAAGTGGCTTTAAGTCAATTTACAAAAGAGTCTGTTCCGACGAAAAAAGTGGATTTAAAAGATGAAATGGTAAGCGGTTTAAGTTGGTGGAAAGTTGCTATCATTTCTATAGGTGTGTTATTAATAATTGCTTTTGTTATTTTTATTGTGAGAAGAACTCGCAAAAAATGACGATTAAAGTAAAAATACAAAGATTTTCTTTCTGTCTCTATAGGTGGTTTCATCTTGTGAAAGCGAATTACTTATGCTACACTTTATGTAACTTAAAATGAACGGAGGGGCTTCCTTTGATCTTAATCAGATTACGTCTCAATACTTTGTGCCGATAATTGAATAGCGCTCAAAGGCTCTGTCTGTGTACAGAGTGAACGGGATTGGTCTGCCTATTTTAAAGGAACCCTTTATTAAGCTTATATGTGAAAAAGAGGGAGGGACGAATACGCCCTCTTTTTGTTTTGCCTTTATAAATAGAATGGGATAGTATAAGTGAACACTTGTTGGATACGTATACTATCTTAGGACTTTTTGACCATGTTATAGGACGAAAGCATTGCTTTCTTCTATTTCTTTGGTGAACCCTTATCCGTTTACGAAAACACAGGCAGTAACCTGTGTTTTTTATTTTGCGTAATCGAAATGGAGGAATAAATATATGGAAGAATTATTACAAAGAGCAATATTAGTTGGAGTAAATTTAGGTAAAGAAGCTGATTTTGCATATTCGATGGAAGAGTTAGCAAATCTTACGGAAGCTTGTGATGTGGAAGTAATCGGTCAAGTGACGCAAAATTTACAACGAGTAAATCCGTCGCATTATATTGGAAAAGGGAAGATTGAAGAAGTAGCAGCGTATGTGAAAGAAGCAGATGCAAATATGGTCATCTTTAATGATGAATTATCTCCTTCACAAATTCGAAATTTAGAAGAGGATTTAGATTGTAAAGTAATTGATCGTACATGATGCCTCGTTTAATCGGTCTTCGTGAATCTTTAGGAAGACAAAGCGGGGGAGTTGGCACGAAAAATAAAGGTGTCGGTGAGAAGAAGTTGGAATTAGATCGTCGTAAAATTGAAGAACAAATTGCAGCTCTAAATAAAGAATTAGAAGCACTTGTTGCACAGCGCCAAACGCAGCGTAAACAACGTAAGAAAAATGAAATTCCAGTTGTGTCGTTAGTAGGATATACGAATGCAGGTAAATCAACGATAATGAATACGATGCTTGAAATTTTTAATGGTACTGTAGAGAAACAAGTATTTGAAAAAGATATGTTATTTGCGACGTTAGAGACATCTGTACGAAATATTGATTTGCCGGATAATAAATCATTTTTATTAACGGATACTGTTGGATTTGTAAGTAAGTTACCGCATCATCTTGTGAAAGCATTCCGTTCAACGCTAGAGGAAGTGGCGGAAGCAGATTTACTTATTCACGTTGTAGATTACTCAAATCCCAATTATGAGCAATTAATTGATATTACAAATGAAACGTTAAAGAAAATTGGCGTGGAAAATATCCCGACGATTTATGCATACAACAAATCAGATTTGGTAGATGTTGAAATTCCGAAAGTGCAAGAAGATCGCGTTTATCTATCTGCGAAGAAACATGTTGGAATTAAAGAGCTTGTAGAAGTAGTTCGCTCACACATTTATAAAGAGTATACGACGTGTGAAATGTTAATTCCGTATGATCAAGGGCAGGTAGTTTCGTATTTCAACAATCATGCACACGTTTTATCTACGAGTTATGAAAACGAAGGTGCGAAAATGGCACTAGAATGTAAGACGAGTGATTATGAGAAATATAAGCGTTTTTCTATTTAATAAAAAAAGGCGATCCTAATATGTTTTAGGATCGTCTTTTTCTTCATAATTGCAAGCCTTCCTTTCGTCCTGCCTTAGATATAAAAGAAAATACAAAGAGTTCATATGAATAAATCCGACAAAGCACATAGAAAAAATATATTTTTTTAGAAGTTGAATTTCTGGAAAAAGAAATGAAACCAGTATAGAATAGAAATGTTTCAAAACTCAGAATTTATTCTGATTAAAGTCTAAATTTATTGCAGCCCTTTCCGAACGAGAAAGCCCATCGCCTTTAGGCATGGGATGAAAGTGAGGTTGGATACGGAGTGCCACTGAAAATCGCAAGGTTCGTGGTACTTTAAGTATCCAAAGTATAGGTAGTTTCTTCGAGTCTTTTTGTTGTAATTTTTCGAAAGTAAATGATACATTGTAACTAGAATCAACGATGATAGAAGTACGTTTCAAAGTGTTTGAGAGGAAAATCTCCTCACCTCATGTAGTTGTAAAGTTTATGGACACGTTCTTATTTTGTTTCTATTGCTAGAAATGTATCAAATGAACGATGTTGAAAATCAAAAAACAAGGGGATGAAACGTATGTCACAGACCCTARCAGTGAAAGTGAAATTGATTCCAACAAAAGAGCAAATCCGTTTATTAGAACAAAGTAGTCACGAATATATCAAAGTTATAAATACACTTGTATCAGAAATGGTTAAAGCAAAGAAAAGTACGAAAAAAAGCACAAAAGATATCGAAGCAAATATTCCAAGTGCGGTGAAGAATCAAGCAATCAAAGACGCGAAAAGTTTGTTTGCTACAAAAGTAAAGAAAAGCAATTATAAAATCATTCCGATTTTAAAGAGGCCTGTTTGTATATGGAACAATCAAAATTATTCGTTTGACGCCACTCATATTTCAATTCCGTTTAAGGTAAATGGAAAGTCGACTCGTGTAAAAATCCGAGCTTTATTAAGCGATAAAAACAATCGCAATCTGAATCTATTAAAACATAAATTAGGCACACTTCGCATCACAAAGAAATCGAATAAGTGGATAGCCCAAATATCTGTCACACTTCCTACAAATAAAAGGACAGGAACGAAAATTTTAGGAGTAGACTTAGGTCTCAAGGTCCCCGCAGTAGCAATCACAGAGGATGATAAGATTCGTTTTTTTGGAAATGGTAGGCAAAACAAATGTAAGAAGCGTAAGTTTCGGTGTATTCGTAAGAAATTAGGAAAAGCCAAAAAAGTGAATGCTATTCGGCGATTGGATGATAAAGAACAAAGATGGATGCAAGATAAAGATCATAAAATAAGTCGTGAAATCATTAATTTTGCGATTGCAAATCATATTTCTGTCATTCGATTAGAACAATTAACGAATATAAGACAGACGGCAAGAACAAGCCGTAAAAACGAAAAAAACCTACACACTTGGTCATTCTATCGTTTGTCAAAATTTATTGAATATAAAGCGATATTAGCTGATATTCAGGTTGAATATGTGAATCCAGCTTATACAAGTCAAAGCTGTCCGAAATGCGCTGAAAAGAACAGGGCACAAGACAGAAAGTACAAGTGTCAATGTGGGTTTGAGACACACCGTGACATCGTTGGGGCGATGAATATTCGCTACGCAACTGTGATTGATGGTAACAGTCAATCAGCCTAAGCACCTATATGGTCTGGTTTAGGAGGGGCAATGAGATGCCCTCATCTTGAAGGCTGTTCAAAACAGAAATGGACTGCGAACGTTTAGTCATTCAAGAATCCCACCCGTAATTCCGTAAGGATTCGGGCTTGCGACTTTAGTCGTGGGAGTCTCAAACTAACTGTAATAAATATATATTTTGTACAGGAAGGAGAAATACACATATGCAGGCAGTTTCACAAAAAAATACAGTAGAAACACCGACGATATATCGAATATTATTTGCGATTAGTTTCGGACATTTTTTGAATGATTCGATGCAAGCAGTTGTGCCAGCGTTGTTTCCTATTTTGGAAAAAACGATGAATTTATCCTATATGCAAGTAGGGTGGATTGCGTTTGCGTTAAATATGACGTCATCGATTATGCAGCCGGTTTTTGGGATGTATTCAGATAAGAAGCCGTCACCATTTTTATTACCGCTCGGTATGTTTTCGAGTATGCTTGGGATGATTGGACTCGCATTTGCACCGAACTTTATAGTTGTTATTATTTCTGTTTTATTTATTGGATTAGGTTCCGCGGTCTTTCATCCGGAGGGCGCTCGTGTTGCTTACATGGCAGCCGGTGCAAAACGAGGTTTAGCACAAGCGATTTATCAAGTGGGAGGAAATACAGGGAATTCGCTAGCACCTATTTTTACAGCATTAATTTTCGTTCCGCTCGGTCAAATTGGTTCTTTAGGTTTTACAGCCTTTGCAGCAGTTGGAATTGTATTACTAATTTTCGTATCAAATTGGTATAAAAATGAATTAGCCACTGGTGCTGTAAGAAGGAAAAAGAGGGCTGCACTTGAGGCTGAAAATGCGATTGTAAGTACGCACATTAAATTTGTTATTATACTTCTTGTTTTTCTAACATTCGTACGTTCTTGGTACGGTGCTGGTATCGGGAATTTCTATCAATTTTATTTAATAGAGCATTACGGTTTATCTATAAAAAATGCACAGTATTTCGTCTTCGCTTTTATGATTGCTGGTGTATTAGGTACTTTCTTTGGTGGTCCGCTAGCGGATCGATTCGGTAAGAAAAAAATTATTGTCTTTTCGATGCTCGGTTCAGCGCCGCTTGCACTATTGTTACCTCACGTTTCTCTTATGTGGGTTGTACCGTTATTTTTATGCATTGGATTTATTAGCTCTAGTAGTTTTAGTGTAATCGTTGTATATGCACAAGAACTTGTTCCAGGGAAAGTTGGAATGGTGTCAGGATTAATTGTCGGTCTTGCGTTTGGYCTTGGAGCATTAGGTGCTGTAGTCCTTGGGAAATTAGCTGATATGTATAGTCTTCAATTTATTATGCTATTATGTAGTKGTTTACCATTAATTGGACTKACTTCATTGTTACTGCCAAATGATAAGAAAACGATAGAATAGGRGATGYGCTATGAAAKTATGTGAAAACATTACAGAATTAATAGGAGGTACACCTGTTGTCCGATTATCTAAATTTATTCCAGAGGACGCAGCGGATGTGTATGTAAAACTGGAAATGTTTAATCCGTCACGCAGTGTGAAAGATCGTGCTGCCTATAACTTAATTCATATTGCCGAGGAACACGGTCTCATTAAGCCAGGTGATACAATTATTGAACCGACAAGTGGAAATACAGGAATTGGCTTAGCGATGAATGCAGCTGCTAAAGGATATAAAGCTATTTTAATTATGCCAGATAATATGTCAAAAGAGCGCATTAATTTATTGAAAGCATACGGTGCAGAAGTAGTTTTAACACCAGCGGAACAAAGAATGCCAGGAGCGATTGCTAAGGCGGTAGCGTTACAAAAAGAAATTCCAAATAGTTTTATTCCGCAGCAATTTGAAAACCCAGCAAATCCGAATATACATCGTTATACGACTGCGCTTGAAATTTATGAACAAATGGATGGAGAGCTTGATGCATTTGTAGCAACGGCGGGAACGGGTGGAACAATTACAGGGACCGGTGAAACGTTAAAAGAGAAACTACCAAACTTATATATTGCAGTAGTAGAACCGAAAGGATCCCCAGTGTTATCTGGCGGTGTTCCAGGACCTCATAAACTAGTAGGAACAAGTCCGGGGTTTATCCCGAAGAACTTAAATACAGAAGTGTATAACGAAATTATTCAAATTGCAGATGAAGAGGCTTTAACGACAATGAGGAACTTGGCAAGACAAGAAGGATTACTAGTAGGGCCATCTTCAGGAGCTTCTGTTTACGCAGCAATAATGATAGCGAAGCGTTTAGGTGCTGGTAAAAAAGTTTTATGTATTGCACCTGATACAGGTGAGCGTTATTTGAGTATGGGGCTATTTGAATAAAAGTGATAGAAGCACCTTAATAGTAAGGATGAAAATCCGCTATTAAGGTGCTTCTTTTAGAAAAATAGATAATGGGTGAGTGGGGAGAATGACAATGAAGCTATTGAAACCAACATACGAATATAGCGAACAAATTATGGAGTATAGGCAGGCATTTTTACATGCAGGAGAACAACCACACGGCAGTAGCTCTCTACAAAATTTTGATTCTCTTGATGAATGGTTTGAAAAAGTGAGTAAACAAGAACTAGGAGAAAATTTACTGGCTAATCGAGTGCCATCTAGTCAGTTTTTAAGTTTTGAAAAAGGGGAAATTATAGGTTTTGTGAATATTAGACATCGATTAAACGAAGATTTATTGCGGGAAAGTGGTCATATTGGATATAGTGTCCATCCGAATAAACGTCGCCAAGGTTATGCGACAAAACAATTGAAACTCACATTAGGTGAAGCGCAAAAGTTAGGGTTGCAGAGAGTGTTAATAACTTGCGATAAAGTTAATATCGCATCGGCTAAAACGATTCAAAAGGTTGGCGGTGTGTTAGAARATGAAGTRGTTTCTTCTAATTCTGGCGAARTTGTTCAGCGTTATTGGGTAGAAATATGATTTAGTGGGAATTTGAAAAGGTAATATAATGTTAAATATCGAAATAGATAAATGAAAAGTAAGGGAGTACTGCAGTTTTAGGGGGAAATGCAATGGKATTAAAAGAGAAAGCGATAGAGATGTCGGAGATTTATAGGCAAAACCAGAAAGTCGAAGCTATTATTTTAGCAGGMTCTGTAGCGAGAAAGTTAGAAGATGAACATTCAGATATTGAATTACATATTTTATGGTCAGAACCACCAGAGGATGAAGAGCGTCTAGGTCCAATTAATAATATTGGTGGAACGATTTTGTCATATCATCCTTACGAGGACGAAGAATGGTCGGAAACGTATTTGACGAAAGAAGGAATTAAACTAGAGATTAGTAACTTTTTAACATTAACAGTAGAAAAAATTATTTCAGAAGTTATAGAGCAGTATGATACAAATTATGAGAAACAATGTATTGTATCATCGGTTCATGATGGTGTGAGTTTGTATGGAGAAGTAAAAGTACATGCTCTAAAAGATAGGATTGAAGTATATCCAGAAGAACTGGCGAAAAGGATGATTTCAGAAAACCTTTGGTTAAGCAATCGTTGGCATAATCGAGAGGCGCTTTTAAAACGRAAAGAYTGGCTTATGCTTTATGATGTTATTTGTGAAGTGCAAAGAAATGTATTGGGTGTCTTGTTTGGAATGAACCGAATGTACGTRCAYCATCCTGCATTTAAATGGATGCCATATAATGTGGAACGAATGAGTATCAAACCTGAAAATCTATATGAGCGTATGGCGAATACGTTAATAGGGAAACCGGAGTATAGTGTACAGGAGTTAGAAGTGTTGATCGAAGAGGTATTACATTTAGTAGAACAATATGCTCCAGAATTAAATATTGCTGAACAACAAAAGCGCATTCAATATGCGAAGTAAAAAAACAAGAGATGTAACAACGCGTTACATCTCTTGTTTTTTATTTTACTAACTTTCCTAATACAGGTAAACGTTGAATACGGTCACCGAGAATATGCGAAGCAAGTCCACTCGTTAATACGAATAAAAGATAAACAAGTCCTCCTGCTGCGGCGCATATAAACACAATGATTAGTGATTCTATATAAGATTGGCCAGGAATAATCCAGCTTATAATTGCTCTTAATACAATTACAACAGCAGACATTGCCGCGGAGTAAATCGTAATAAGAAATACTGTTTTTGCTGTTTCACCAATTTTGAATTTGGCAAACTTAACGATGCAGTACAACATAATAATATTTGAAACGAGATATCCAAGAATTGTTCCAAGTACAGCACCATGTCCACCGAATAAATGTAAGAGCGGTGTGTTCACTAAAACCTTAACGAGAATACCGACTGAGAATGCAATCATTGTTTTTCTTTGATAATCAATTCCTTGTAATATAGCAGCTGAAACTGTAAAAATCGCACTTAATACAGCAGAAGGTGCAAATGAAATTAAATATTGTGATCCACCAAGTGCAATTTCAGGATTTACATAAACCATGCGGAATGCATCGTAAGCGATACTAGCTAAACCGAATGCTGCTGGGATAGTGAAGAATAACAATACTTGAAATATCTTTGAAATTTGTCCTTGTAATTCATCTAGCTTCCCGCTTGTAAATGATTTCGTTATAGCTGGAATTATCGTTAATGAGAATCCGGTTGCAAGTGAAGCTGGAATCATAATTAACTTTTGGGCATAGTTCGTTATATAAGCGAAGACTGCATTAGCGGTTTCTAAAGGYTCTCCCATYGCTCTAAGGACATCAGCTACGGTATATTGCCCGATAACAGCGCCAAATGTAGCAACTGCAACAGAAGAGGCTACTGAACCTCCTAATAGTTTTGAGACGATAAAACTACCAACTAAAATGAAAACGACACGTGCGATTTGTTCTACGACTTGAGAAACAGCACTTGGTTTCATATGTTGAAAACCTTGGAAATAACCACGTGTAACACTCATAGCTGGTACGATAATAAGCGCGAAGCTTAATGCTCGCATCGTAAGTGTTACGTCGGCGATAAATTGTGGATCTGGCGTTTTCGAGCGAATAATAAATTGTGATATGTATGGTGCTGCAATAAATAAAATTAAAAATCCTAAAAAGCCCATAAACAACATCAATTTTACGCTAGAGTTGTATAATTTTTTACTTGTACTATAATCACCAAGCGCATTATGTTTTGCAACAAATTTKGAGACGGCAATAGGAATACCAGCTGTTGAAAAGCTTAATAAAATACCGTACCAAGAGTATGCRTATCCRTATAAAGCGACCCCTTGCGTTCCAACTAATAATTGAAAAGGGAAGAAGTATATAAAACCTAAAATTCGTGAAATCATTGTTGCACCACTTAATAAAGCRGTRCCTTTTAAAACTTTTGAAGTAGACAAAATYCTTTCCTCCTACTCGTGCTGTCTTGCATTCATCGTATACTACTATAAACCTGCTAGAGAAGTTAATACAGTATAAACCATAAATGTTCTAATACTATTCATACAAAAGTCATATTTTGAATTTTTAAATAGAATGTAATACATAAAAATTCAAAATATAAGTTGACACTATTTTTAATGTATGATAAAAATGATAGTAATCAATTCGGAAAATAATATTTGAGCAATGAAAGGGTATAGTAGTGAAAATCTCCCTATTTCAGAGAGCTGATGGTTGGTGTGAATCAGTATATAGATTATTCATGAAGTTCGTCCTGGAGCATCTTTCATAAATCTCGCATTGTGAGGAAATGAAAGACGGTAGTGCATACCGTTATCAAATAAAGTGGTGAAGATTTTTTTCACAACTAGGGTGGTACCGCGATATWTATCGTCCCTACGTATTTACGTAGGGACGTTTTTTATTTAGGTCTTAACTTTGTTGTGTCTTCATAACTAGGGTGGTACCGCGATATTTTATCGTCCCTACGTATTTGCGTAGGGGCGTTTTTATTTAGGGATTACTTTTGTTGTATCTTCATAACTAGGGTGGTACCGCGATATTTTTTGTCGTCCCTACGTATTTACGTAGGGGCGTTTTTTATTTGGGAGGAAGTGGGCGTATTAGAAAAGAGTGTAGATAGAATTATATAAATATCGAATTGTAAACTGAAACAGATACAGAGAGGAGATTAACAGATGAATTCACAGCAATGGACATCGAAATTAGGTTTCATATTAGCTGCAGCAGGTTCAGCAATCGGTCTTGGGGCGATTTGGAAATTCCCGTATATGGCCGGCATCGGAGGAGGCGGCGCGTTCTTCCTTATTTTCATCGGCTTCACATTATTAATTGGTTTACCGCTATTATTAGCTGAATTCGTAATTGGAAGAAGTACACAAAAAGAGGCTGTTGATGCGTACAGAGAAATTGCACCGAAAACTTTATGGCCGTGGTTAGGTAAATTAGGGATTGTAACATGTTTCATATTACTTTCTTTCTACAGTGTTGTAGGGGGTTGGATTATATTATATTTATGGAATGCAATTACAGGTAGACTATGGGAAGGAAATGGGGCGTACGAAGCTACGTTCGGTGAAATCATTTCCAATCCGTATTTAGCAGTTGGATCACAGCTATTATTCATCCTTATTACTATTTTTATCGTAAGTAAAGGTGTACAAAATGGTGTTGAAAAAGTAAATAAATATTTCATGCCAGCACTATTCGTTTTATTCTTTGTATTAATTGTTCGTGCACTTACGTTAGACGGTGCTGGAGAAGGAGTTCGATTCTTCCTACAACCTGATTTCTCAAACGTAACGTCAGAAATCATTTTATATGCAATGGGGCAATCGTTCTTCTCGCTATCTGTCGGTGTAGCCGTTATGGTGACGTATAGTTCATACTTACCGAAAGAAGAAAGTTTACCGCGTTCAGCATTTTCTATCGTAGCTTTAACACTTGTTATTACATTACTTGCAGGACTTGCAATTTTCCCAGTTGTGTTCGCATTTGGGATGGAACCATCTCAAGGGCCGGGACTATTATTTATCGTATTGCCAGCTATTTTCAGTAAAATGGCGTTCGGAAAATTATTCTTCATCGTGTTCTTATTACTATTCTTCTTTGCTACTGTTACATCAGCAATTTCGATGTTAGAAATTAGCGTCGCATCTTTAACTGCAAAAGGTAAA
The DNA here is from genome assembly GCF_056396725.1 of Bacillus sp. 05T31. Classification (NCBI taxonomy): domain Bacteria; kingdom Bacillati; phylum Bacillota; class Bacilli; order Caryophanales; family Bacillaceae; genus Bacillus; species Bacillus sp. 05T31. Next base: position 1,116 of record NZ_JBFTMA010000165.1, on the reverse strand, counting down.
GGGAAACGTGAAAAAATGGCCTTAATCGTAGGATTATTAATCTTCGTTGTTGGGGTACCATCAGCATTATCGTTCGGTTTGTTAAGCGATGTGAAACCATTTGGAAAAACAATTTTTGATTTAGCAGACTATGCGGTTAGTAACATACTAATGCCACTTGGCGTATTGCTGGTTTCCATCTTCGTTCCTTTAAAAATGAAGAAAGATGTATTAATGAAAGAGCTTGGTGTAAGTAAAAACAAAGGTTATAAATTGTTCGTATTATGGTTATTTTTACTTCGTTTTATCGCACCAATTGCGATTATTATCGTATTCTTAAATGTACTTGGCATTATTTAATAAGAAAGGTAGCGTATCGCTCTATGATACGCTACCTTTTTATTTTGCTCTTTTTTGCAGTTCGTTTACCGTTACGAACTGATAGCCCTTCTTAGATAAAGAGTCTAAAATACCTTCAATGGTCTGTAAATTTTCATTAGACTCATCATACATAGAGTGCAGTAAAATAATAGAACCTGGTTTTATATTTTTATTAATATATTCAACTTTATCAGCAAAAGATTTATAAAAAGTATTATATCAAACTAAGTAATTTCATGCTTTAAAAAGGATGTGGATGCAAGGGGAAGGAATTTATCATATAATAAAATGAAAAATGTATATTAGGAGGTGTTAATATGGCGATTACAATTCAATTGCCAGACACTGCAACGTCTCATGCAAAGCCAAGTATGGAAATGGCGATACTTTGCGTGAGGTAGACAAGTAATTTACAATCGCTAAAATGAGCTCGTATCATTTCTATATTTGGCTTTGCACCTTATTGGAAAGAAAGATAAAAATAAGGGGCGAGCAGAAATGAAATACGTAAAGGCTAAGGCTGTTTTACCAGAAAGTTTAATTGCTGAAATTCAAAAGTATATACAAGGTGAAACAATTTACATTCCAAAACAAGAAACAAAACATTATAAATGGGGTACACGATCTGGAGGAAGAAAGCAACTTGATGAACGAAATCAAGCGATTAAAGACGCTTTTAAAAGTGGAATTGCTATTCATCAACTTGCAGAAGAATATTTTCTTTCTGGAGAAACGATTAAAAAGATTGTGTATTCC
>NZ_JBFTMA010000164.1:0-14225 GCF_056396725.1 Bacillus sp. 05T31 | reverse complement strand
GATACACCTATTCCGAGTGAAGCCGTTTTCATAACAGCTTGGAATGCACCACCGACAGCCGCTCCTAAACAAGCAGTAATAAACGGTTTCCCAAGTGGCAATGTAACCCCGTATAATAGCGGTTCGCCAATTCCTAAAAATCCTACTGGTAATCCACCTTTAATCACATTACGAAGGCGTTTATTTTTTGTTTTCACATAAATCGCAATTGCTGCTCCTACTTGCCCAGCGCCAGCCATTGCTAATACTGGTAATAAAGGCGTTACGTGCGTTTGATTAATAAATTCCATATGAATCGGTGTTAAACCGTGATGTAATCCGACCATTACGAGAGGTAAAAATGTTCCGGCAAGCACAGCTCCAGCAAATGCTCCGCCAACATTTAAAATTGCATTAATACCGCTTGTAATACCATCTGATAAGAAGCCTGCTACTGGCTGAATCGCTAACATCGTTACTATACTTACAGCTAATACAGTAATGAGTGGTGTCACAATAATATCAACTGCATTTGGCACAGCTTTTCGCACTCGTCTCTCAACTACAACCATAAGCCATGCTGCAAAAATAACTGCAAATAATCCGCCCCGTCCAGGTACKAGCGCTTCACCRAATAATTTTACRTTYGCCATCGCYGGRTTGAAAATTAAAATACCWGCAATTGCCCCAAGAACTGGTGTCCCGCCAAAYTCTTTCGCTGTATTCCAACCGACTAAAATTCCTAAGAATGTAAAGATACCGCCGCCAATAAGTAGTAGCATTTGTAGCCACGTTGCATTCGGGTCAGCACCTGCGTTTTTCGCAAAGTTAGCAACACCATTTATAATTCCTGACGCAACAAGCCCCGGAATTAGCGGAATGAAAATACTTCCTATTTTTCTTAAAAAGTTTTTCACTGGTGTATTATTTTTCTTCTTAATCTCTGACTTCATCTCTTGCCCAAGATCTTCAAGGTGGTGATCTGCCACCTCACCAATTCGCAGTCCCGTTAAACCTTCCATCTCAGCTGCTACTTTATTTACTGTCCCTGGTCCAACAACAACTTGAAGCGTCTCATCTTCAATAACGCCCATAACCCCTTCAACCTTTTTCAAAAGGTCCATATTCACTTTACTTTCATCATGAAGCGTTAATCGCAGTCTCGTCATACAATGAGCAATGCCACGAATATTTTTTACTCCCCCAAGTTGCTCTGAAATCTCTTTGGCCATTCTCTCTTCTTTCTTCATAATAGAATCCCCCTCCCCAAAGTTTAAAGTGCTTTCTTCACAAATCCTTTCGCACCTTTTAATTTTTCTAGTGCTTCCCCATATTCACACTGTAGTAATATCATAACGATTGCAGCTTTCACATYTCGATCTGCTTTCTCATAACACTCTGTAGCTACTTCATAACTAGCGCCTGTCGCTTCAACAATAATTCGTTTTGAGCGTTCTACCAATTTTCCATTTGTAGATTGAACATCTACCATTAAGTTTTTATATACTTTCCCTACACCAATCATAGACGCTGTAGAAATCATATTGAGTACTAACTTTTGCGCTGTGCCAGCCTTCAACCGTGTTGAGCCTGTTAATATTTCTGCGCCTGTTTCCACTTCCACATTTAGTTTTGCATATTTACTTATTTCAGCATTTTTATTACAGGAAATACTAGCTGTACTTGCTCCCACGCTACTTGCATATTTCAATCCGCCAATTACATAGGGTGTTCTACCACTTGCTGCAATTCCAATAACCGTATCTTTCTCGTTTAATCCAATACTTTTTAAATCTTCTTTTGCTAACTCTTCACGATCTTCGGCACCTTCCACCGCCTTAGTAAACGCTTTCAATCCACCTGCTATAAATCCTTGAACCATTTTATCATCTGTTCCAAATGTCGGGGGACATTCTACTGCGTCTAAAATGCCTAAACGGCCACTCGTACCAGCCCCAATATAAATTAAACGGCCTTCTTCTTCAAAAGACTTAGTAACAATTTGTACAACCTTTTCAATTTCTTCTATTTCATTTTCAACTGCTAACGCAACAGTTCGATCTTCTTCATTCATACTTTGTAAAACTTCTTTTATACTCATCTCATCTAGATTCATCGTTTTCTCATTACGGTGTTCTGTCGATAAATTCTCTAACATATTGCCACCCTCTTCGAAATTATATTTCACACTTTTATTATAACTTCAAGAAACTAAAAATCAATAACTCTTTCTTATTTTATGAAATAAAATTTCACAACATGACATATTTGTGTCAAAGATAATAAAAAAGATGAGTCTCCCCATCTTTTCTTCTACTTCAATTTCCGTAACCGTAATGCTTCTTCTCTCGTCTCCATAAATCGATCTAATACTTTATTACCAATTCGATTGAAAGTAATCACATATAAAGCATCAATCATATTCAGTTGCGTCATTCTCGAAGCAATACTCGCAATGCGATGGTCCTGCTCTACATCTGGCATACAAAGGCGAATATCTGCCGCTTTATATAAAGGAGATGATTGATCTAGCTTTGTAATCGCAATAACTGTAGCTCCTCGCTTCTTCGCATATTGCGCCATTTCAAGTACATCTTTCGTACGACCAGAAGTTGAAATCGCAACAAATATATCATCTTCTTTTAAATTCGTCACAAGCGGTAACATCATATGAAAATCAGATAGCATCATCGCTGTAAATCCGAGTCGTGTAAATTTATAAGCCCCGTCCATCGCTGGAGTAGCTGAACCACCTACTCCGTAAAATATAACTTTATCCGCATTTACAATACGATCTGCAGCTCTCTCAAGTTCCTTCTTATCTATCGCCGTGACGCTCGCCTCAATTGCAGCTTTATTCACATATGTAACTTTATTAAACAAGTCGTACGGTCCATCTTCCGTATTCATCACTGAAAAATCATTAATATTATAATCAGCAATCGTTAATTCACGAACGAGCGCKATYTTAAATGMTTTAARGCTYCCRATYCCAATCGAYTTACAAAAGCGAACAACACAGTAAATGGTATACATAGTGCAATAAGTATGATTACACCTATAACTTTCCCCTTTGTAATCTTCACACTTCCCTCTCCTTGTCATATCACATACATAGATTTTATCATAATTACAATCCATTCATGCTACATGACCACTGCATTTTGCAATAAAAAAAGAGCTTACCTACATCAGATAAGCCCTTCCTCTCTATACAAAATACTTCTTCAAAAGCGGCGGCGTAATAATTGTCGTCAATATAACAACAATGACAATCGCTGTGAAATTTTCTTTCGCTAACAAATTCGCCGCAAGTCCATTTGCTGCAATGATAAGCGCTACTTCCCCGCGCGACACCATTCCCGCACCAATACTAATAGAAGATTGTAAGTTAAACCCTGTTAATCTTGCTCCTAAACCTGATCCGATTAACTTTGTGAAAATTGCGATGAGCGTCATAATGATAATGAACCAAAGTTGGCTTCCAATACCTTGAAATGTAATTTCCATTCCAATACTTACGAAGAAAACCGGTACGAATATCGCGTAAGCAATCGGTTCAATTTTATGTTCCACTTCATGCTTATACTCTGTTTGCGAAATCGCAATTCCTGCTGCAAATGCCCCAATAATACCTGCGATTCCCATCATTTCACTGTAATACGAAAAAGAGAAACAAATAATAAGTGCAGCACTAATTAACGCTTCTGTTACGCGAAGTGGTACGAGCATTTTCATAATCCACGGAACAACTTTCCAAGCGATGAAAACAATACTTACAAAAAAGATGATTTTCTTTGCAATGACTAGCGTTACATTTACATCTTGTGTGCCTAAAAAACTCATGACAAACGCTAATAAAATAACGACAATTACATCATCAAATACAGCTGCACCTAAAATCGTCGTACTTTCTCTCGTATTCATTTTCCCTAAATCTCTTAGYGTTTGAACAGAAATACTAACCGAWGTGGCACAAAGTAATAACCCTAAAAAGATCGCATGCGACTGTAACATTCCAAAMGCAAGYCCTGCTAAATACCCACCAAGGAATGGGAAAATAATTCCTCCCATCGCTACTGCGAATGCAGATTTTAAATTACGATTTAACTCTTCTAAATCAGTTTCGAGTCCTGCCATAAACATAAGTAGCAAAACACCRATTTCGCTAAGCTCATCAATAAGTTCTGAACTATTAATAATACCTAGCACAGCAGGACCGATAATAATACCAACGATTAATTTACCAAGTACAGAGGGCTGGCCGAGTCTTACGCTAATATCACCAGCTAATTTCGTACAAAGTAAAATGACGACAAGTTCAAAATAAAATAACATAACATCTTCTCCTACTTTATAAAGTGAAACTTTAATCAGTGGGGAATTTCCCCATCCTCACTGATTATTAGTTAAACCAATCGGGCATTTACGGGCAGTTAATGCGGGATAAAGTGAAACTTTAATGAGTGGTTTTGTCACTCTGTTAACCCTCGTCCATTCCTGCAAGTAGTTTCCCCTATTCATTCGCATTTTATTTGTCATATTTTATTTGACAAAATATTCTGAATTATAATAAAATTAATCCAGAAATTTCAAAAAACTACATACCATAACTGTACCTTTATTCACTGACGTACTCTTTTCCAATGGATTCACACTATTCGCAGTTATGGAGATGAAAAACGGGAGGAGAGTCCAAAGTGAAGTCATTATTACGAAAAAAAGCGCTTAGTACTGAATCACCACGACAGCTAGATAGAACATTAACGGCACTCGATTTAACATTTTTAGGAATCGGCGCCGTAATTGGGACAGGGATTTTTGTATTAACAGGTATCGTAGCGGCAAAACATTCTGGCCCTGGTATTATGTTATCATTCCTTATTGCTGCATTTACTTGTGCTTGTGTAGCCTTTTGTTATGCTGAATTCGCGTCTTCTATACCAGTCTCAGGCAGTGTTTACACTTATGCATACATGACTGTCGGAGAAGTTGTCGCCTTTATCGTTGGTTGGTGTTTAATGCTCGAATATTTACTTGCCGTCGCCGCAGTAGCTGTCGGTTGGTCTGGTTATTTACAATCTTTACTACAAGGATTTAACATCCATCTGCCCGCCATAATAGCCTCGGCCCCTGGTACAGGAAAAGGTGGTCTCATTGATTTACCAGCTGTTTGTATTTTACTTCTCATTACTGGGCTTTTAAGTTTTGGTATACGCGAAAGCGCACGCATTAATAATATTATGGTCCTTATCAAATTAGCAGTTATTATCGCCTTTATCGTAGCAGGTGCAAAATATGTAAAGCCTGAAAATTGGACACCGTTCATTCCATTCGGGTACGACGGTATTATTACCGGAGCTGCCACTGTCTTCTTCGCCTTTTTAGGTTTTGATGCAATCGCAACCGCGGCAGAAGAAACGAAAAAACCGCAGCGTGATTTACCAATTGGTATTATCGGTTCCCTTCTTATTTGTACAGTTTTATACATGATCGTATCTTTCGTTTTAACAGGCATGGTTCCTTATACGCAATTAGACGTTTCTGATCCAGTTGCATTTGCACTACATTTCGTTGGTGAAGATACTATTGCGGGGCTACTTGCAGTTGGTGCGATGACAGGAATGACAACCGTTCTTTTAGTCGTTATGTATGGACAAGTTCGTGTTTCTTATGCAATGAGCCGAGACGGCTTACTCCCAAAAGCTTTATCACGCGTAAATAAAAAAGTAAAAATCCCTTTATTAAACACATGGATTACTGGAGTATTTGCAGCTTTATTAGCAGGACTTTTAGACCTACATTTACTAGCRAATTTAGTAAACATCGGTACGTTAACAGCCTTCACATTCGTTTGCTTTGCTGTACTTATTTTACGGAAAACTCATCCTGATTTAAAACGAGGCTTCCGCACACCACTCGTACCTGCAYTACCGGTTGTCGCTATTCTTTGTTGTTTATATTTAATGACTAATTTGTCCAAAACGACATGGATCAGCTTTTCATTTTGGCTTATAGTCGGTTTATGCGTATACTTCTTCTACTCTAGAAAACATAGTCATTTAGCTACTAAAAAAATAAATGATGAGAAAAAAGAAGTATAAAAAAATAGCTCGCCTATGAAACGGCGAGCTATTTTCATGTTCTATTATGTTTTTTCGTTAACGTTTGTAAAATGATAAATATACCGATGCAAGTGAGTACATAACCTGCAACTTTTGCATACTTATCTCCCCTTACTTCGTCTCTTTCTTTTTCTTTCTCCACGCGTTTACACTATCAAAGAAAAAGTTAATAAATAGCGTTCCTAATCCCGCTAATAAAAATGTCATTAAAAATAGAATCCATATACTTTTATCTTTTAATAAATAATATCCTACAAGGAGCACAACGGCGATCCATACATATTCAAGAATTCTTTTTAGCTTTTTCTCTTCCAAATTATTCGCTCCCTTTTTCTATACTACTTTTAGTATAACAAAAAAAAAGCCTATCATGATAAGCTTCTTTTTCTTATACCTTATTTGTTGATGCTTTTTTCAWCAAGTGAAATAGCGTGCTCTAGCGTACGATTCATTGATTCCACATACTCATCTTTTACATTTTTATCTTTTAACACAGCTTCTGCAACTGTGATTTTTTGACTTAATGATTTAACAGAACCGTCTGTTACATTTCCATCTTGCGCTTTCTTTACTAAAGCTTTTGCAGATTCAATATTCACTTGTAATACGTATTTACTTGCTCTAATTTTGTATGAGTAGAAAACTCGTTATATGCCGCTACTACTTCTGAAGAACTTAATGCTTTACTATATAATTTTGCTAATGCAATTTGTCCATTTAACGGAATACCGCCATTTCCGTTGCTATCAGGATCTGCACCAAGTGCGAATGGTACGTTCGGGTGATATACTTTCCCTTGAGCCGGCTGACTATTTACTTTTTTACCATCTACATAAATTGCTACTTCACTGCCGTTATATGTTCCTGTTAAATGATACGTTTTGTTTGCTTCTAATTGAACACCCACACGTTTATAGCTTCCACCAATATGAGCCCATAATTCTACATAGCCACTTCCTGTAGACTCAAAACCAATTCCACCGCTCTCTGTATTTTGCAAAATACCTTGTCCACGAATTTCATTCATTGAAAATACAGTTTCTAACGTAAATGAATTTGCTACTTTTTCTTTTTGTGCTGCTGAAAATGGAAGGTATCCAAATGTATTTGCTTTTCCGTTTAACTTCATAACATTCTTTTTCAATGCTTTATCATATTCAATAGTCACATTGCCCTTAACATCACCTTTTGTACCAAATGATGAACTGTCTTTAAATGTACCATCTGCAAAGTTTACATCAAAAACATCTGCCTTTGGTACTTTCACATTCGGGTCAATATTATCTTTTTTCGTAGTAATTTCTGCCGTTAATGGTTGTACACTTTCATTGCCGAATGAATCAATCGCAACAACTTCAAGTGTATATGTTTTCCCGCCATCTAGTCCTGCAAGTGTAAATRTCAGTTCTTTCGGCACTGGATCTCGATAAAACTCTGAGAATGCTAATAGCTTATTTTTAATCTCACCTGTTTGTTTATCCTTTGCTTGCAAGCGATAAGAATGAACAAGAAGGTTGTCCAATGCTTGCGGGAATGTTACTGTTGCCGCATTTTCCGTTACATTTGATACAGCAAGCTTTGCATCCTTCGCAAAGTATGGCTTTTCTTTATCACGATCTTCTCCATAGTTGAATCCTTCTTTTTTCGTTGGTAATTTAATTTTCCAAGGCTCACCTGTCCAAGAGTTTGTATGGAAATCACGGCGATTAATTGTTACCTCTTTGTCATCTACCTCTACCAATAAACCTTGGCTTAATGTACTAGCTCCTGGCGGGATATTTCCTTGTACTTTACCRCCTTCAACTTCCATATAACTTACAGAAGATGTACCAACTGATGTAAAATCTTTTTGATGAATCGATCTTGGATCATCTAAAGGATAATGTGAATGACCTGAAAACGTAATTACTTGTGGGTATTCTTTTAATACCGCATTAACTTTCGCACTATCTTTCGTTCCCCATTCTTGGCTACCGTACACTGTATCTTTAATATGTTGATGTAAAAATACAAAAATCGGTTTTTCTGGATCATCTTTTTGTGCCTTTGCCATTTCTTCTTTTAACCAATTAATTTGCTTGTCCGAATAATAGCCATGTGTTGTCCCATCCTCTGGAGACATAACAAGGAAATGATACCCTTTTACCACCTTATGATAATAAACCGATTCCATTCCTGTCTTTTCTAAGAAACGCTTCTGTGCTCCCTCTACAGATAAGCCGTTCCAATAATCATGATTACCTAGAGAATTCATTCGTACCGCATCTTTATTTGCATTTTCGTTATACACTTGCATGAAACGATCATATTGCTTTACTGAACCCGAATCAGTAAAATCACCTACAATGACAAACGCATCTTGCTTTGGTGCAAGCGTATTAAATTGCTCAATCGCTCTTTTCCAGCGGAACGTATCATCTGTTCCACTATCTTTAATATGCACATCACTTACAACTGGGAAAACGATTTTCTTCTCACTTGGTGCCTTTTCTTGCTTTTTCTCTTCCGCTTTAACCGACGTACTCCACGGTAATGATACAAATGCCAATACAAACACCATTAATAATCCAATAAGACCTTTTACTTTTCGTAAAGCAGTTCTTTCCACGTGAATCCTCCTCATAATAATTGATTCATTACAAGGGCTATTTTATCTTAAACATATTAATATCGTTTAAATAACAAATGAATTTTATTAGATTTTTGTAAATATACAGTTAATTRGGTGTTAAGTCCAACATTACTCGTACTATTGTATACAACCACCTTTTGTCTAAAAGAGTCTGATCATTCTTTTCCCATGTCTATTCACATATAATCTTTTCTATAACATTAATGATAAGTTAAGCTGTAAGCCTATTAGACAATCTTAWTTTTAAAAATTTTCTTCTTTTCTTAACACATCGGCCATGCTTCTACATTTAATAGTAGTAAAAGACAACTTAAAAAGGAGGGGTTGTATTGAAGAACAAAAAAAATATTGGCTGTTTCGCTCCTTTATCTATCATTTGTCCAGACCCTTGTCCACCGCCCCCTCCTCCAAATCCAAGTTGTGAGCGAGTAACAAATGAATTTGCAGGGAATTTCCTCATAACTAACAACACCATTCCCTCTACCAAAGATGCACTACAATCAATGATACTGTGGCAAAGTGATGGGATACTGCTTATATCAGGTACTGTCTCGGTTTACAATAGTACTAGCAGCACTGAAGCAATTACAATTCAAATCATTGGAGCAGTAACCAATATTTTCACTGTGTTTCCTGGCAATACAATATCTTACACAGGTAAAGATTTAAAATCCGTTAGTATTATTAATATACAAAATAATCCTTCACTATATTTAGAAGGCAAGTACTGTTGCCAATTTACATGTTGCTTATAGAATACCAATTTTATTACTTCCTCAATTTAAAAAAAGCATACCATTTACGGTATGCTTTTTTTATGAAATTGGATAACGTACTGTAATACAAAACTCGCCTTGATTAACAGTTGTTCCTGTCGTAGTAATTCGGACAGTAGTAAAATATCGTACAGTGAAMGTACCACTACTTTGTGGTTGTACAGTAATTGTATCAACTACTGTAGCACCGATTAAAAAATCAACTGTAATGGGATTCGCGCCTACATCATATTTCACATAACCTGAACCATATACTTCTTGTGTAATATTATTCGTATATACAATTTGAGTACCAGCACCTGTAATAGACCAGTCTGTACATACTTGATCTTGCACAAGTGTTTTATTAGAACAACAAGACAAACCGGAACTTCTCATTCCCATTTCGATCCTCTCCTATTCTACTATGAAAGTGGATAACGTGTTGTAATACAAAATTCTCCCTGATACGTTCCACCAGGTGTTGCAGGTAACACAACTTGTATACTAGCAAAGCGGCGATACGTAAAAGCGATACTCGTTCCTGGGTTTAATGTTTGTGTATCAATTGTAGCCCCAGCAGAATCAAGCGCTTCTACAGTAATTGGACCTGGACCAACATCATATTTAACAAAACCAGTACCAACTACATTTTGGTTAATATTATTTGTATAAAGAACATTATCAATTGCTGTTGCAACTACAGTAGCAGACCACGGACTACACACTTTATCTTGCACATAATTTTTATCTGGACAGCAAGTTAATGCTGACCCTGAGCACTCACAAGACATAGTTGTTTCCCCTCTCTCTTTTATATTCCCTATATGTGTATGTCCCTCAGAGTCTTTTGCCTGTACTATTCATCTATTTTCAAAAAATATGCAAATTCCATTACCAATGACTAGATAGATTCCGATCTGTTTCGTTTTTTCATAAATTTATAGATTAAAATACCACCTACAATAATAAGAACGACGGCTAATATCGGTAACATATATTGTCCAACAACACCCGCTGCTTTTTCCCAATGTGGACCTAATTTCATTCCAAAATAAATATATAAAGTCGTTAACGGGAACATTGCTACAAATGTATATATGCTAAATTTCCATATATTCATTTTCGCCATACCACATGGCACAGAAATAAGCGTTCGAACTCCCGGAACGAAGCGTCCAACAAATGCTACAACCGGCCCATATTTCTCAAAGAAATCATCTGCTTTTTGAATTTGTTCTTCTTTAATAAAGAAGTATTTCCCGTATTTTATTAATAGAGGACGACCACCGTAATAACCGAGTGCATATAACGTTAATGGGCCTGTCGTTCCACCGATTGTTCCGGCTAACACAGCTAGCCAAAAATTCATATCCCCCTCGTATACCCAATACCCAACAAGAGGTAAAACTACCTCTGCTGGAATAAATTCAAAAGTTAAAGCTAACACAACTCCAAAATAAGAAAACTGCTTTAAATACTCAATTATATCTAAAATAATTTGCTCCATACTTTTAGCCCCTATCCTACATTTACATTATGCTTTTCTTGCAATTGTACTGGCGCCATCTTTACAATTCGGTTCAAAATGAATAAAACAATTCCAATATCATCTAAAATACCGATAAACGGTAAGAAGTCTGGAATTAAATCGAGTGGCATCGCAACGTAACCAACTAAAAAAGCAACAGATAAGATTTTCTTCTTTATTGAAACCTCTTTTGAAGTGAAAAAGTCAAATAAAAATGGAACAAATCGGCGGACATGAAATACAACTCTTAATCTACTAATAAGTTTTTTCATTTTCTATCTCCTCTCTTTGTATACAAAAAGGACCCTACCAAATATGGTAAGGGTCCTAAAAAGACAATAAGGGGCCTTTACCATTGCTGGTAAAGGTCTCACTAACAACGAAWCGTTGCCAATAAAGCCGAGGGTTTCTCCCTGTAATGACGACTTTACTGTAATAAGTTACTCCCCTTTATATACACAATTTTATACAATCACATTAAGATATTTGGAGGGGCTTGTCAATATTTTTTTCATAATGAAACCTGTTCACATACTTCTATCACTGTTACAATTTGTCTGCTTAATCTTCCCTACAATCTATTTTTAAAGCGGATTACATTTCGGTATCTCTAACCCTGAGGATTGTGCTAACTTCAATAAATAGTAACACTCCTCCCTCGCCATATGATCCGCCATCCTGGCTGATAATGAACTTAATATTTGCTCAGACAACTCTAATTCTTCTACTTCTCGAAGGAAATGCGAGAATAACTTTAGCTCTAGTGAAACGTCTTTTGTAAACTTCTTCAAAGCTGGAAAATGTTTCAGTTCTGCCCGTAAATAGCCTGTCATTTCAACTGCTTTTAAATAAAATTGTTCAAAATGTTTAGCAAACAAATCACTTTTCTCCTTCAATCTTTTTTCCACAACATCTAATCCGCCTGAAATAGAACCAGCATGCCCTGCTGCATCCGTTAACCACGCGAGATGATAGTGTAGTTCATGAAAAACGGGCGGGACTTCTCCCCTCCCTAAGTATTCTAATACTGTTATATATTCCTCCACTTCATTTACCATATGATTAATAAAAGTCGGAGTAAAATGAATCACAATTTTACCTTCCAATTGCTTTTGTATAATATTTAATTTAAATGCTCGAATCTCCTCTGCAGCTTGTTCTGCATCTTTTGAAAATGCAATAAAATTTACAGTATGAATTTCATTTAAAAAGTTCGTGAATTTTTCTACAAAATAGGTGGCTTTCTGTATATCTTCTTTCTCCTGTGGAGCTAAAGCATCTAGTAAAAACTGAGCATGATCCCCAAGAACTTTGAGCCAAAATTTATGTTCAAACAGTGCGCTTTCTTCATACATTCTATCCACACTATCCCCCCTATGGTTACTCATGCCTCTGATGAAATTTGAAGCTTATAGCAATCTGGATCATAAAGAGTAATTACCACCCCATCCGCATGCTGTTCTTCCGCAAAAGATATTTTGTAAAACTGTAATTTTCTCTTTACTTTTTCCATATCAGAAATTGAAAAGGTTATTAATTCACACGAAGAATTAGCAACCTTCTCTCGCTCTCGTAAATTCCGATTTACCACAAAACAAATTCTCGTTAAACCAACGTCATACCAAACACCTGTTACATGTAGTTGAGGTCTCTCCTTGCTTGGTTTAAAGCCTAAAATCCCTTCATAAAAATACAATGTTTCCTTTAAATTTTTTGATTCTAATACGATGCATGTTGTAATGCCTTCCATCCTCAACTCCCCCTGTCTCTATTAGTTTTTTATATGAGTCATAAATGACAATTATGTACGAATACAATACATAGTAATGGATATTTCATTTATAAAGGAGGCGTGTAACATGGATAAATTCATGAAATCCTTCATACCTTATCATGGTCCAAACGATCCTTGTCCTCCAATTGGAAAGAAATATTACTCAACTCCCCCGCACTTATATATGGGTTTTCAACCAACTAATTTACCACAATTCACACCAAAAGAAGCTTTAAGAAAAGGGACTTTATGGCCTGCCTTTTATGATTATTATGAAAATCCTTACAAAAAAGGACGGTGAATAAAGACGTGACACAAACATTGCCTGATGAATATTACAAATGGATTGAAGAACTTCAAGAATTAGACTTTGTATTAGTTGAACTTACTCTCTATTTAGATACGCATCCCGACGATACTGCAGCTATAAATCAATTCAACGATTTTTCTTATAAACGAAGAGTATTAAAACAAAAAATTGAAGAAAAATACGGACCACTTCAGCAGTTTGGAAATAGTTATTCTAACGCTCCCTGGGAATGGAGCAAAGGACCGTGGCCATGGCAAATATGAAGGAGAGAAACTATGTGGATTTATGAAAAAAAATTACAGTATCCTGTTAAGGTGAGTACTTGTAATCCAGCACTCGCAAGATTATTAGTTGAACAGTACGGTGGTGCGGACGGCGAACTAGCTGCTGCTCTGCGCTACTTAAATMAGCGTTATACTATTCCTGATAAAGTCGTTGGCTTACTAACCGATATTGGTACAGAAGAGTTCGCACATTTAGAAATGATTGCTACAATGATTTATAAATTAACAAAAGATGCAACACCTGAACAAATGAAAGCTGCCGGATTAGACGCGCATTATGCGAATCATGATAGCGCCTTGTTTTACCATAATGCAGGTGGTGTTCCTTTTACTGCCACTTACATTCAAGCGAAAGGAGATCCTATCGCAGATTTATACGAGGATATTGCAGCTGAAGAAAAAGCACGAGCGACTTATCAATGGCTAATTGATTTATCAGACGATCCCGATATAAATGATAGCTTACGCTTTTTACGCGAACGAGAAATTGTCCATTCTCAACGTTTCCGAGAGGCTGTAGAAATTTTAAAAGAAGAACGTGATAGGCAAATTTATTTTTAAWACACATATCCTAGCGATATGTGTTTTTTTACGTTAAAAGTRAAATYCTTCCTGCATTAACATATAAATAGTATATTTATTCAATTTTACGCATTATTTTAAAATATTTTTAAAATTCCCTCTTGCTTTCTAGTCATCAGACCTTTAAAATAATAACAGTTAATCGACAAATTATTTGAATTTTCGACAAAAAAACGCTCATTAGGAGGCTTTTCTTTATATGCGTACAACTTTAAAACCAGCGCAAATACTTTCGATTAGTTTATTACTATTC
>NZ_JBFTMA010000163.1:0-19708 GCF_056396725.1 Bacillus sp. 05T31 | reverse complement strand
AAATTACAGAGAGTGGATACATAAAATCACGTCATTTAGACGATAAAGTAAGTGTTGCAATTCTATTAAAATTAATTAAAAGATTACAAGATGAAAAGGTAACATTACCGTATACAACTCATTTYTTAATTTCTAATAATGAAGAAATTGGRTACGGTGGAAACTCAAATATTCCAGARGAAACGGTAGAATATTTAGCAGTTGATATGGGAGCGTTAGGTGATGGACAAGCATCTGATGAATATACAGTATCCATTTGTGCGAAAGACTCTAGCGGTCCATACCATTACGCTTTACGTAAGCATTTAGTTGAACTGGCGAAAGCGAACGCTATTGAATATAAAGTGGATATTTATCCATACTACGGATCAGACGCATCAGCTGCGATTCGCGCTGGATTTGATGTGAAACATGCATTAATTGGAGCTGGTATTGATTCTTCTCACGCATTTGAGCGTACGCATGAAAGCTCGATTGCACATACAGAAGCGCTTGTTTATGCATATGTGTTATCAGAAATGATAGTAGAATAGTGAGAGGGTGGTTGATTCTATGAATCAGCCACTTTTTTGTGYATAAAAAMTACTTWAATTGTATTTTATTKTACAATATTAAGAAAGTRGGTTTACTACAGAATTCTAGTATTATARAATGATAGAGGCGCACTAATTTTTTTTGTTCGGATTTATTATGATTTGYATATTAAGATTACGCGTTAT
This sequence comes from Bacillus sp. 05T31, assembly GCF_056396725.1. Classification (NCBI taxonomy): domain Bacteria; kingdom Bacillati; phylum Bacillota; class Bacilli; order Caryophanales; family Bacillaceae; genus Bacillus; species Bacillus sp. 05T31. Next base: position 18,989 of record NZ_JBFTMA010000163.1, on the reverse strand, counting down.
TATAAATGATTTTTGAGAGGAGTATTATTTTTTATGAAGTATCGTGCAGTCGCGGCTGGTATTTTAGCCGCAAGTTTATTATCATCTCCAGTTAGTAGTTTCGCAGCAGCGAAGAAGTTTTCGGATGTTCCTACATGGGCGCAGGAATCGGTTGACTATTTAGTAGGGAAAAAAGCGCTTGATGGAAAACCAGATGGAACGTTTTCTCCATCTGAAGCAGTAGATAAAGGATCAGCTGCAAAAATATTAGCAGCAGTTCTTGGCTTACCAATTGATCCAAAAGCGAAACCATCTTTTAAAGATTCGCAAGATCATTGGGCAGCACCATATATTGCTGCGGTAGAAAAAGCAGGTGTAATTAATGGAGATGGTACTGGGAAATTCAATCCATCAAGCCAAATTAACCGTGCATCAATGGCATCTATGCTTGTACAAGCATATTCATTAGATAAGAAAATTATTGGAGAACTTCCAACACAGTTTAAAGATTTGGAACCTCATTGGGGTAAGAAACAAGCTAATATTTTAGTAGCTTTAGAGATTTCAATRGGTACAGGAAATGGCTGGAATCCTGACGGTACTGTAASTCGTGCTGAAGCAGCTCAGTTCATCGCGAAGGCAGATAAGAATAAAACAAATACATCGAAAAGAATGTATATGAATAGAAACTTTATTACATATCATCAAGCATCGTTATCATCTGGTATTACTGACACTCAACATAAGCCACAAATGCTTGAAGTGAAAGAGCAAAGAGCGGAYGGTTGGTTRAAGGTTGTAACAAGTAAAGGTGAGAARTGGACACCATYACAAGAAAAAACAGAGTCTATTAATCAAGAATTCACTACATATCAAGAAGCTTYACATACGTCTACAGTGGCAGGCACACATAAAGCACAACAAGTAACTGTTATTGAAGARAAAGATAGCTGGATTCGTATCCGTATGGGRGCTGGWTTCCAATGGGTGGATAAAAATCAATTAAACCCAGTGAAGCAAGGTAACTTCCTAGAAGGTAAAGCGATTATTATTGATCCAGGTCATGGKGGAATTGATTCGGGGAACCCTGGTTATTATGAGAAAGAAAGTAAAACCGTATTAGATGTATCATTACGATTACAGAAAATATTTGAGAAAAAGACACCGTTTACTGTGTTGTTAACTCGTGAGAATGATACACGTCCAGGAAACACTGCAGCTGAGTCTTTACAAAAACGTGTAGAATTTGCTCAGGCAAATAAAGGTGATATTTTTATAAGTATTCATGGTAATGGTACGGATAGTAAACAAGGACAAGGTACAGAAACATTCTACTATGAATCAGCGACAGCAAGAGGGACAAACCCGAATKTGTCAGAAAGTCGTTTATTAGCAGAGAAAATTCAAGAGCGTCTTGTAGATGCACTTGGAACAAAAGATCGCGGTGTGAAGAAAGGCGATTTATATGTAATTAGAGAAAATACGATGCCAGCTGTATTAGCAGAATTAGCATTTGTAGATAATAAAAGCGATGCAGATAAAATTGCTACACCAGAACAGAGACAAAGTGCAGCAGAAGCTATTTATCAAGGTATTTTAGATTACTACGAAGCAATGGGTAACAACGTATCTTCTTTCCGTTAATGAATAAAAGAGATTGCCATAGGCAGTCTCTTTTTATTTATAAAACAAATTATAAAGGTTTCTCTTTATTTCGGGCATATGATATCATTTAATTTTATATGAAAAAAGTATTTGAGTAATTTTGATCATAACAATTTTAAACGATAAAGGATGATAATAGATTGAGTAATCATAGTAAAACACCTGCATGTATATATACGTATGCATTTCGCGAAGAGGAGCGTGCTTTATGTTACTTGGAAATGCGCTCGTTCTTTGGAATGGAGTCTCACGTTAATATTTTAAAAAGTGAAGTCAAGATTGCTCCGAGTAGAAGTCCGTTTATTAAAGAGCGCGTCGAGGTTATGTATGAAGGGGACGACTTAGAAAGCATTTTAAAACAAGTGGAACAAATTGATTTAGCGGGAGCGACATTCAAAGTTATCTTCGTTAAAATCAATGATCTTGGTAAAGAAAATAAAATTGAATATGGAGAAAGACGCCTTATTGAACGAGACCTCGGTATGCATATTGAAGGAGAAGCGGATGTTCGTAATCCAGAGCGTGTATTCGGAATTGTTCCTCTTGGAGGACGCTGGTACTTCGGACACTATGTAGAAAGTGATCCAGTTTGGTATCATCACATAAAAAAACCGCATAGCTATTCGACATCACTGAGCACACGTGTTGCTAGAGCTGTCGCAAATATCGCTGTACCAAACCCGGAGGGAGTACGAGCGATTGACCCGTGCTGCGGAATTGGAACAGTAGTAGTAGAAGCACTTTCTATGGGAATTAACATCGTTGGTAGAGATATAAATCCACTTGTGGTGCTTGGAACGAGAAAAAACATYGCACATTTCGGGTTTGAAGGAACAGTAACAAAAGGTCCAATYGARGAAATTACTGAGAACTACGACGTYGCAATTATCGATATGCCGTACGACYTATTTACGCAYGCAACACCAGAAGAYCAGTTCTCCATTCTTTCAAGCGCGCGCCGCATCGCTAAAAAGGTAGTCGTTGTCACGATGGAAACAATGGACGACATGATCCATGAAGCAGGATTTGAAATTGCAGATCGCTGTATCACAAGAAAAGGATCATTTTCTAGACAAATTCTTGTTTGTGAATAGGAAAGGTCACCCGTTTATTAAATTAATAAATTACAGGATAGTTAGTCCATTATGAGGCTGATTATCCTTTTTTATTTAACAACAAATACAAAAACTCCATTTTGAATAAAGATTGATCAAAATGGAGTTACCCTTTTTAGCTAAGTATGAGATTTTTATAAAAAAGTTTGCTTATTTTACTGAGCCTTAATGAATAACATTTCAAGAATACCAATAAAAAGCATAATCAGTCATAACTGAAGAATCACCCAACTGATGTAACATAGCTGAAATATTCCCTCTATGATAGGTTCCATGATTCACAACGTGTAAGACCATTTCAGATATACTTGTTTCTCTTAATCCTGCCCATGGATTATCCAACATTATTCTCTTTTCCATATCTTCCTGTCTGTTCAAAAAGGTTTTAAACCGGGATGTTAAAGTGTGAAATTCCGTTTCTAAGTCTTCAATGGGCAGTTTCTCAATCTTTTCTTGAATTTGAAATGAAGATTGCATTGCTTCATTCATACTCTGACCCTCAAGGGTATGAAGCCATCCATATTCCACCAAATAGAGATGAGATAAAACCTTTGAAACAGAAGAAAAGACACTTTTCATTTCCTTTTGATATTTCTCAGGAGAAAGTGTCTTAAGATGATCAATAATCCGTTGATTTGCCCATACATGATAGTTATATAGATTTTCTACATGATTTGCCATACAATCGCCTCCTTATCATCACGTTTTTTAATGTTCTTTATCAGAATGAATTATTCATTTAAATATCATTACTTATTTGATGAGATCTTCAACTAAATGGCCCAATTGTTGAACAAAGGTCAAAGCAATCTTCAACTAACCTGCCCCGTTAGTTGAAGTACATTTCTTCACAATGTTTATCGTTAGATTAACATAAATATCCAACGAGAAAACATCAAACCTCTAAGAAATCTATAGAGGTTTGATGTTTTTAATCAATCTTTTTTACAAAGCTACACTTGTGACAAAAAAGCTTATTTTTTCATTTTGTGGTGATTCTGAATTCTTAAGTTGATGGCATGCCTGTGTAGGTGACCTTTTTTTGGTTTGTATCAATGTGTGATTAGTTGGTAATTTAGATGGGAGATTTGACGAGATTTGTTGAATAGACGATATATCTTGAGAGTTGTTTTGTTAGTAAATTACTCTTCTTTCGTCTTCTCTTGTTGTGCAATTAGTAAATTGCGTAATACGTGTSCGCGGTAACTTTCTAGTTTTYGTCCTTCATGATAGCGAACACCTAATTTYTTWAGYTCAGCTACRTACCAGCCYTTYGTTCCGTAATACATKRGAYCACTTCCTTYTTTCTTTTGAACAGTATATGTGCCTGGGCGAGAGAATTTTCTTGTTTATTCATGAAATTCGCGGAGTTTAATATTGAATATTCAGTTTATTTTTATTATGATTAACTTATTATCGGATGACAGTGATTAGCCTCGCTGTAAGCCCGGATTTATGTTTGAAAATGAAGAGAGTAAATTCTTTCCACTTGAGCTTCTTTAGCAGAAGTACGAGCTATAAGGATAAGGGTAGTAAAATTCAATGCAAATGTGTACATTGTTTTTCTGGCTCTTAACATAGTAATGGAGGATGAAATATGCGTAAAGGGACTTTTTTTATGGCAGGACATTCGAGACTTCCGAAAGGGATGGCTGTTCGCAGTATGTAYGARACAYTAACRATTACAATTGAGGCAGATCATAAATATCAYGTCATTATTGAAGCRTCATGTACGCTTGCGACAGAGCATGGTAGAGACTTCGTCGCTCAAATGTTGAGAGGACATAGTTTGCAAGATGGTATTGAAGAAATCGTTCAAGATATTACGGACCATTATCAAGGAAAAGCGCAAAATGCTATCGTTAGTGCGGTGAAAGATTTACATCGCCAATATGTAAGTTATTTAAATGATGAACAGCCCAGAGGAGAGTACGAGGAAACAACACCATAAAAACTATCTAGTTTACAACCATAAACGAGAGCCAGTTGTATTTCTTTTAAAGAGATACGACTGGCTTATTTTATTGAGGAGGCAAGAACTATGAAAAAGTTAAATGAAGTGTAAGTTGTAAAACAAGAGATGAAAAAAAGAGGGTGCGTAGAAAGTAAGGGGATTTTTAAAATGTATAAAGTATGTAGAGAAAATAATAAAAAACGAATTGACAGTTAGAATATTTTGAATTATTGTTTAATTAACGAGGTCCATATGAGAAATTAGCCTTCTCTATATTCGATCTTGCTTTCCTGTTTCATAAATATTTTCAYACAAACTGTCTATTATTATTGTACTTTAAGAGATTAAAGAACACTCGTAATTATGAGCCAGTTGTACGTTTCTACGATTTTATGTCGTGGATGCGTATGACTGGCTTTTTCGATGTTAGGGCAGTAAGACCGAATCTCAGCATAAGAAGATAAGGATAACTGTCTGTAAAAAACGCCAATACGTTCTTCATATTTAAATTAGGGAGGAATTGAAATGTCGATTATTACAGAACAAAGTACGAAGATGAAATTTGCAAAGAAATATGAGGGGTATGAAATTGCTCCTCATCCAGAGCATAAGCGTTTATACCATATTGTGTTAAATCAGCAATTGCTTAAGCAGTTTTTTAAAGAGGTAAAAGAGCATTCAGAGCAGTCATTACAATACATTCCTTATTCTCGGTTTAATCTTGCGGATGGAATGAGAAAGATTTTTGGGCAATCATTTATGGATAACATTCGCGGCATTGTTCATGACCGTGAAACGGGCGGATTTACAATTGGGGTGCAAGGTGAAACGTCAGATCCAGCAGACTACGTGAAATTTGCAACAGCATTAACACATTTAATTGGGGAGCCAAACTTTGATGCAATGACAGGAACGTACTATGCTAGATTTAATGTGAAAGATACGGATAGTAGTGATTCTTACCTTCGTCAAGCGTACCGATTGTTTACACTGCATACGGACGGTACATTCGTTGATGAGCCGACAGATTGGCTTCTTATGATGAAAATTGAAGAGCAAAATGCAGTAGGAGGAGAATCCCGTTTACTACATTTAGACGATTGGGAAGATCTTCAGAAATTTAGAAATCATTCGCTCGCATCTGTTAAGGTTACGTATAAAGCACCACCAAGTAAAAATGCGCAAGAAATCGTCTATCGTGAAACGTTTTTTGATGTGAATAACGCACCATGTATTTGTTTTATTGATCAGTTTGCCTATCCAGATAATATTGAACAAGCAAACTATTTGAAAGACTTATCATATTCTGTTGAAAACTCACCAGCAACACATGCATTGAAATTACCAATTGGTGACTTAGTTCTTTTAAACAACTTATTTTGGATGCACGGAAGAGCTGCATTTGAAAAAAATAAAGATTTATATAGAGAACTAATGCGTCAACGTGGTTGTTTTTCTAAATAAGTTTGTATGGCGGGTCTTAAAAAAGGCCTGCCTTTCATCATATTAAGGGGGAAGTAGGATGTATGACTTTATAATTATTGGCGGAGGAATTGTTGGCCTTTCAACGGGAATGGCTTTAACGAAAAAATTCCCTCGTGCGAAAATCGCGATCATTGAAAAAGAAAAGGAACTTGCACATCATCAAACTGGACATAATAGCGGAGTAATTCATTCTGGAATTTATTATAAACCAGGGAGTTATAAAGCGAAGTTTGCCAAAGAAGGAAATGCAGCTATGGTTCAATTTTGTAAAGAAAATGACATCGCTTATGACATGTGCGGGAAAGTAATTGTCGCTACAGAAAAGGACGAACTTCCTCTTTTACATAACTTATATGAAAGGGGCTTACAAAACGATTTACATATTCTGGAAATAGATAAGGAAGAATTAGCTGAAATTGAACCGCATGTAAAAGGACTTGGCGCAATCCGTGTTCCTTCTTGCGGAATTGCTGATTATAAAGGAGTAAGTTATGCATTTGCCCGTTTGATTCAAGAAAGCGGGGGAGAAGTACATTTAGGAACAACAGCGGAGCGTATTACTGAGAAGAAAGACGCYGTAACAATTGAGACAAATCAACGAAATTTCTCATTAACTGCGCCGGCTTACATAGCGATCGTATTGCGAAAAAGACAGGCATATTAACGGATATGAAAATTGTTCCGTTCCGCGGTGAATATTACGAACTTGTCCCAGAAAAACGCAATCTCGTCAAACATTTAATTTATCCAGTTCCAAACCCAGAATTCCCGTTTTTAGGTGTTCATTTCACAAGAATGATAAACGGGGATGTACATGCAGGACCAAACGCAGTAGTAAGCTTTAAGCGCGAAGGTTATACRAAAACGGACTTTGATATGAAAGACTTCATGGAAACAATGACATACACAGGCTTTTGGAAAATGGCGATRCCAAATATGAAAGAAGGCATAAAAGAAATGGTGCGCTCATTTAGTAAACAATCATTTTTAAAAAGCTTACAGCGCTTAATACCAGAGCTTACAGAGAAAGATATCGTGCCAACCCATGCAGGAGTAAGGGCACAAGCCATTTTATCAAACGGAAATATGGTTGATGACTTCTGCATTATCCCTGGCATCAATTCCCTGCATATTTGCAATGCACCATCTCCAGCGGCAACGGCTAGTATAAAGATTGGTGAGGAGATTGCTAAGCAAGTGCCGGATGTGGTGGCGGTTAGGGTTTGATGTATAATGGGTCCCCCGAGGTTTCGGGGGATTTTTTTTAGTTTTGGATGCCCGAGTGTCCTCGGGTGGGCCGGTTGTAGGTCCCCACACTGATTAAATTTCTACTTCGTAACTAATCCCATACTTCTTCAGCTTCTTATATAAGTTAGCACGAGACATGCCTAATTTTTTCGCTGCGATACTTTTGTTTCCGTACGTGTCTTCGAGGGCTTGTATAATTCTAGTTTTCTCTAAGTTCTTTTTCTCGTCAGTAAGTGAGCGCTCTGTATGATAGACAGATTTTTGCGAAGGCAATAGTTGCAAAATATTTGCTTCCCGTATTTCTTTCCCGTCATGAAGGACAATTAATCTTTCTATTATATTGCGCAGTTCGCGAATATTACCCGGCCAAAAATATGTATGTAGCCTATTCATCGCTTCTTGATGAACGAATGGAGCGGGCTTGTTATATTTAAAAGAAAATTCCTTTAAGAAATGATGAGTTAAAAAGGAAATATCGTCTGTTCGCTCTCGCAGCGGCGGGATGTGCGCCGTGAATACATTTAATCTATAAAACAAATCAGATCGAAATGTCCCGCTGAGCACCATATCTTCTAAAATACGATTCGTTGCGGCGATAATTCTTACGCTTATTTTTTTCGGTGTTTGCCCCCCAATTCGGTAAATCTCTTTTTCTTGTAAAGCGCGAAGTAGTTTCACTTGCATATCAAGCGGTAGTTCTCCCACTTCATCTAAAAATAGAGTACCACCATTTGCTAATTCCAACTTTCCTGCTTTTCCGCCTTTAGCGGCACCAGTATATGCACCAGATTCATAACCGAATAATTCACTTTCAAATAGAGCGGCAGGAATAGCGCCGCAATTAATTGGGATAAAAGGTTGCTTGCTTCTAGGGCTCGCTTCATGAATGGCCTGAGCAAAGAGTTCCTTTCCAACACCGCTTTCGCCTGTAATTAAAATCGTCGCATCTGTTTTTGCTACCTTTTTCATGTTGTGGATAATGTGCTGAAGTGTTGCGTTATTTCCTTTAATCGTGCTGAAGGGGTCATCTTGCTGATGTTGAATCATTTGCTTTAATTGCTGTAATTCTTCAGAAGTGGAGGATAGTTTTTCATTTAACTTAATCGTTACGGTAATATCTCTTTCTACAGACATAGAACCAATTAATTCATTGCTTTCGTCATAAATAGGAGTCGTACTAATTAATACGTGCTTATCTGGCCGAGGAAGATGATAAATATCCCGGACCGGTTGCCCGCTCTCAAGAACTTTTAAATTCATAATATCTTCCTTTGAAAAAAACTCTTGCACATTTCTACCGATAATATTTTCTTTCTTAATGTCATACATTTTTTCTGCTGCCTCATTCCAGTACAACATAACGCCCTTCGTATTTACGATAGAAATCGCTTCTTCCACGTAAGAGAGGAGTGTGTGCAACGTTGGAACTGCAAAGTTATCGAATTGTTTCATAACATGGCCTCCGGAGATTTGTGCCACCTCAAAATCCAGCGGGAGATTAGCCTGATTGAAGTGGACTAGTTAAAGTTTCGCTTTATAAAAAAGTAGACAGTGGTATACAGATTTGTTGCCAAAAGGATACACCTTTTTCTGAAAAATGTAAACAAATTAACGCTCTACACTTTGGCATGATACTTGCAATGGAAATGGTATCAACATATAGGGGAGAGATAGAAATGAAGATTAGTAAAATATACACRACAATTGATGCTCACGTAGCTGGRGAACCMCTTCGAATTATTACGGGCGGAGTWCCRGARATWAAGGGAGAAACRCAAYTAGAAAGACGCGCATACTGYATRGAACATTTGGATCATCTTCGYGARRTTCTTATGTATGAACCGAGAGGCCATCACGGAATGTACGGTTGTATCATTACACCGCCCGCAAGTCCTCATGCTGATTTTGGCGTGTTATTTATGCACAATGAAGGCTGGAGTACGATGTGTGGTCACGGRATTATTGCTGTTATTACAGTTGGAATTGAAACAGGTATGTTTGAAGTGACAGGTGAAAAACAAAGATTCATTATTGATAGCCCTGCTGGGGAAGTCATTGCGTATGCAAAATTTAACGGGAGCGAAGTAGAGTCAGTATCATTTGAAAACGTTCCTTCGTTCGTATACAAAAAAGATGTTCCTATCAAAATAGATGACTATGAATTTCAAGTAGATATCGCGTTTGGCGGAGCATTCTACGCTGTAGTGGATAGTAAAGAGTTTGGTTTGAAAGTCGATTTCAAAGATTTAGCTGCAATTCAAACGTGGGGCGGTAAAATTAAACACTACATTGAAAGTCAAATGGAAGTAAAACATCCACTTGAAGAAGATTTAAAAGGAATATACGGAGTTATTTTCTCAGATGAACCGAAAGGAAAAGACGCTACTTTACGAAATGTAACGATCTTYGCTGATGGGCAAGTAGACCGTTCTCCTTGCGGCACAGGAACTTCCGCAAGAATCGCAACTCTTTTTGAAAAAGATGCCTTACAAAAGGGTGAGATTTTCGTTCACGAATGCATTACTGACGGGAAATTCGAGGGAGAAGTATTGTCGGTAACAGAAGTAGATACATATGAAGCTGTCGTTCCGAAAGTAACGGGGAATGCGTTTATTACAGGGTTCCATCAGTTTGTAATGGATCCGAGAGATCCGTTAAAGCAAGGATTTTTATTGGGGTAATGCTTATGACAGCTGTATTAGCGACAAGTATTGGCGTAGTAATTGCTTATATTATCAATCCTGGTAAAGGAGTAGAAGGTCTTCTTGCGAATGGGCAGAACTTTAAAGAAGAGGAATTTAGTTTTATAGATAATATCGTGCAATGGTTTCCTTCTAACGTCATTCAAGCAGCTGCAGAAACGAGCATGCTTCAAATTATTATTTTTGCTATTTTTGTCGGCATGGCACTTATTCTTCTTGGTGATCAAGCGAAAGGAACTCGTAAATTAGTTCATGAAGGATCAAAAATAATGATTAAAATTGCAGAAATCATTATTGGATTTGCTCCGTACGGAATTATGGCGTTAATTGCTCATGTAGTTGGCACATTTGGAGCAAACATGCTTACTGCGGTCGTTAGCTATGTAGTAGCTGATTATTTATCATTGCTACTCATTGTATTTATCATGTACCCAATTGTACTGAAAATTTTCGGAAAGATAAGTCCACTTCACTTCTACAAACAAGTGAGTCCAGCTATGCTCGTAGCTGCTAGTACAACATCAAGCAGCGCAACGCTTCCGGTAACGATGGAAGTTGCGCAAAAAAGACTTCGTATCCCTGAATCGGTAGCTGGTTTCACCATTCCGCTTGGAGCCACTGTTAATATGAACGGACTATCAGCGGCGCTCGGTGTTTTAGCGGTCTTCGCATTAAATGTATATGGAATTCCGATTACATTTGGGCTTATTATGCAAACTGTATTTTTAGGAATTGTCCTTGCGGCGGGCTGCGCAGGAGTAAAAGGTGCGGACGTTATTACTGCGACCATTTTACTTTCTACACTAGGGCTCCCGCTAACAATTATCCCGATCATCGCAGCTGTTTCTCCGCTCGTTGACATGGGCCACACAGTTGTAAATATTACGGGTGATTTAGTAGGAGCACAGGTCGTAAACGAAAATATTGCATCTAGTGAAGAGAAGAATTTAGAAAAGGGTGAACAAATATGCTAGTCATAAGCGCGAACGAACAAAGGAACTTAGTAAATATGAACGAAATCATTGAATACGYGGCGCTTGCTTTAAAAGAGTTTTCCGCAGAAAGAACGATCACACCAATTCGCGGCTCATTACCATTTGCGAACGAGCAAAATACCGCATTAATTATGCCTTCAGTAGCGGAAGGACTCGAAGCGCTCGGTTTAAAAGTAGTAACGGTAGCTCCACATAATAAAAAGATAGGAAAGAAAACGATAAACGGGATCGTTATGCTATCAGACTTTCAAACGGGAGAACCACTCGCACTTTTAGAAGGATCGTACTTAACGATGATTCGAACAGGAGCCTTATCAGGAGTAGCGACAAAACATTTAGCTCGTCATAACGCAAAAAACTTATGCATTATCGGAACAGGTGAACAAGCGAAAGGAATTGCAGAAGCTGTAYTYGYRGTTAGAGAYATCGAAAAAGTMATYYTATAYAACCGAACRGAAGAAAAAGCGTATGCATTCGCGCAATATATCCAGGAGACATTTAACAAACCAGCTTACGTCTACAGGGATCCAAATGAAGCAATAAGCGAAGCGGACATCATCGTCACAACWACGAAYGCATCCACACCAGTCTTCTCAGAAAAACTACAAAAAGGCGTCCACATAAACGCCGTYGGYTCATTTAGACCGAGCATGCAAGAACTACCATCYCACRCCATCGCTAAMGCAAACAAAGTAGTAGTCGAATCAAAAGAAGCAGCAYTAGAAGAAACRGGTGACCTYCAAGTTCCGATAAAAGAAGGWYTATTTRAAGCRARCGAYMTYCACGCCGAACTTGGTCARATTATAAGYRGRGAAAAAGCTGGTAGGGAGAACGATGAAGAGATTACTATTTTCAAATCAGTAGGTTTGGCGGTAGTGGATATTATCGTTGCGAAGTATTTGTATGAAAAAGCGGTGGAGCGCGGAGTGGGTACTATGATTAAGTTGTGAGGCTGCCTTTGGGTGGTCTTTTTATTTTACTCCCCGCATAAATATAGTTTATCGCAAGAATTCATTAATAGATTTCAAACTGTCTATCTTTGCTAAAAAGTTTGACAATACATACGGGTAGTGGTAATTTAAAACCTATAAGAAAACTCGGTATTAATTCCGAGTTTTCTTATAGGTGTAAATAGTCGAGAGGGGTCGAAATATGAAGAAGAAGTTGTTTGCATTACCATTTGTCCTACTATTACTTATTGCATTAGCGGCTTGCTCAGGGGAGAAAGATTCTTCGAAGCAAGCAGGAACTAGTAAATCAGGGACTCCGAAAGATGGAGGAACGTTAACGGTTGGTGTTAGTGATAATCCAGATACGATGAACCCGCTTTATGCAAATGATCGAGTGTCATTAACGATACAGCAAGCTTTATATGCACCGCTGTATCATATGGAAGACGGTAAGAAAAAGTTTGTTCTTGCTGAGAGCTTTACGCCTTCAGAGGATCAATTAACATGGACTTTAAAATTAAAGGATAATTTGAAATGGCATGATGGTAAGAAAATTACATCAGATGATATTGTATTTACATTCAAATCTATTCTAGATGAGAAGCAAAATAGTTCAAGCCGTGAAAACTTTATTTTTAAAGGAAAGCCGCTTGAGGTGAAAAAAGTGGATGAGCTAACGACTCAATTTGTATTACCACAAGTAAGTGCATCTTTCGAAGGGGTTATGAACGACTTCTTCCCAATTCCGAAACATGTATTTGAAGGTGAAGCAGATTTAGTGAAGAGTAAGAAAAACCTACAACCTGTAGGATCAGGTCCATTTAAGTTAAAAGAGTTTAAATCAGATGAATATGTTGCGTTAGAGCGATTCGATGATTATTTTGCTGGTAAAGCGAAATTAGATTCTGTCGTGTACCGCGTTGTAAAAGACCGTAATACGGCAAACGTTTCACTACAAAATGGCCAAATCAATATGAAGATGATTGAACCGCAAGACTTTAAGAAATTAGATAGCACGGGGAACTTCTCAATGGTGACATTCCCTGAAGGTAGATTATTCTACTTAGCTTATAACTTTAATACAGACCTTATGAAGAAAAAAGAAGTGCGCCAAGCAATTGCGCATGCATTAGATAAGAAAGAAATGATTAATTCAGCGTTCGTTTCTAGTCAATTTGCAGAACCAGCAAATTCAATCTTAACACCAGACGCTATGTATTATGCGAAAGATATTAAAGAGTATAAGTATGATCAAAAAGAAGCGAAAGATTTATTAGCAAAAGCTGGTGTAAAAGATAAAGAAAAAATACGCGTTATGTATGTAACGAATAATAAAATCATGGAAAGTCTAGCACTTTATACACAGCAAAAATTACAAGAAGTTGGCTTACAAGTTGAACTAAATGCATTAGATGCTAGTGCGGCAAGTGAAAAAGGCTTAGATAAAGAGAATAAAGAATATGACATTACATTTGGTGGTTACATAATGGGACCAGAGCCTGATTCATATAAGAGTCTGTACTTAAGTAATGCTGAATACAATTATGCACGTTATAAAAATGCTGACTTCGATAAATTATGGGAAGAAGCTGCGGTTGAAACAGATAAAACGAAACGTGCAGAGCTATACCATAAAATTCAAGATACAGCGAGAGAAGACTTACCTTATCTTCCAATCGCATATCCGAAAGCAGTTATTGCAGTAGATAAAAAGTTTGATGGATTAAAAGAAGCAAAAGCAATTCCAGTTACAATGTTTGAAGATCTATCAAAGATTTATGAAGTGAAATAAGAAACTGTAAAGAAGCTGGTGAAAATCAGCTTCTTTATCCCGCTTTAATGGGCAGTAAGACTCCCACCTCAAAACTTGGCGAATGCGAGGAAGTTAGGTGGAAGTCCCACTGATTAAAGTTTCACTTTATCTTGAGGGGGGAAGTTTGTGTATAAAGTAATTGCAAAGAGGCTTTTAAATGCGATTCCGCTTTTATTTGTTATTTCTATTATTTCTTTTCTATTAATAAAACTAGCGCCGGGCGATCCCGTTCGAAACTTTGTAACGCCGAATATGAGTCCAATTGATGTCGAGCGTATTCGCAAAAGTTTAGGACTAGATCAGCCGATTTACGTGCAATATTTTTTATGGTTAAAAAATATTTTAACAGGGAATTTTGGATACTCACTTCAAAACCATCGTCCTGTTTTAGAACTTATTACAGAAAGATTACCCGCAACAATCGGGTTAATGGGATCATCTTTACTCGTCTCATTTGTAATCGCAATACCGCTTGGATTATTTACAGGTGTGAAAAAGAACTCGTTCTTTGACCGCATTGTGAACTTCATCTCCTATGTGGGAATCTCAATGCCAGTCTTTTGGTTCGCGTTACTATTAATCTATTTATTCTCTTTAAAATTGAGCATGCTTCCGAGTATGGGTATGCGCACAGTCGGTCAAGATTCCTTCTGGGATATTGTCCAGCACGGTATTTTACCTTGCATGGTGCTAGCGTTCCAAAACATCTCTGTCTATATGAGATATATTCGCTCAAGTACAATTCAGCAATTAGAGGAAGATTACGTACAAATTCAATATGCGTACGGTGCTTCACAGAAAACAGTTTTATTTAATCACGTACTTCGAAACGTATTAATACCGATCATTACAATCTTCGGATTATCCATTCCAAGTTTAGTAGGCGGAGCGTTCATTACGGAAACAGTATTCTCATGGCCGGGACTTGGTTCACTCGGGGTAAATGCTATTTTTAGATTTGATTATCCGWTTATTATGGCAATCACATTATTATCATCGTTCATGTTAATTCTCGGTAATTTAATTGCTGATATGTTATATGGCGTAGTAGATCCACGCATTCGAATGAGGGGGTGATTTGGAATGAACAATAGGAGATTTCAAACGATAAAAAATAGTTTTACAAAAAATAAGTTTGTAGTAATGGGAGTTATTATACTGGGTGTTTTAACAATCGCGTCTCTTTTCGCATTCATATCACCGTACGATCCTAGCAAAATGTCGATTCCAGATCGTTTACAAGAACCGAGTWTRAGTCATCCKTTCGGCACAGAYGATTACGGAAGGGATTAYTTAACGAGAGCGTTATATGGCGGACGAGTTTCCCTTGCTGTTGGTTTTCTAGCGATGGTTGTTTCCATTACAATCGGRACCGCAGTAGGAACAATTAGTGGATATTTTGGCGGAAAGTTAGACAACTTCTTAATGCGAATTGTTGAAGTTCTTATGTCGATTCCATCATTCTTTTTAATGCTACTATTAAATGCTTACTTAAAACCAGGAATTACAACGCTTGTTCTTATTATCGGATTACTAACATGGATGGACACCGCCCGCATTGTAAGGGCAGAAACGTTATCTGTAAAAGAGCGTGAGTACGTTTTATACGCAAAAGTGTCGGGACAAAAGTCACTTATGATTATTGTAAGACATATCATTCCTAACATTTTATCGACGATTATAATCGCAGCGACATTAACGATTGCGACATCGATTTTAATGGAATCATCACTTAGCTTCTTAGGATTAGGTATTAGAGAACCAGATTCTTCTTGGGGCAGCATGCTAAATAATGCGCAAGGATACATAGGTGAAGCTTGGTATTTAACACTCTTCCCAGGGTTCCTTATTTTATTAACAGTACTAAGTTTTAACGTAATCGGTGAAGCGTTGAAAAAAGCTTTCGCGCCAAAAGGGGCTCATCATGAGAACTAATGCTTTAAGTGAGGGGGAGTGAAAAGCGTGTCTGAAAAACTATTAGAAGTGAAAAACTTAAAGACTTCTTTTTTCATAGAAGACGGCGAAGTAGAAGCGGTTCGCGGCGTTTCATTTAGCTTGAAAAAGGGTGAAGTCGTTGGGATTGTTGGCGAATCGGGAAGCGGAAAGAGCGTTATGGCGAAATCGGTTATGGCTCTCGTTACGTCGCCAGGGAAAGTGAAAGAAGGAGAGATTCTTTTTCAAAATGAAAACGTGCTTTCTAAATCGGAGAAAGAATTACGCTCTATTAGAGGAAATCAAATTTCACTCATATCCCAAGATCCAATGTCGGCACTAAATCCGGTTGTGAAAATTGGAAAACAGATGACAGAAGTAATTGTGCGCCATCAAAAGGTGAAAAAGAAAGAAGCACAAAATATCGCGGTCAACTTACTAAAACAAGTCGGTCTTTCTTCACCGGAAGAAAGGGTAAAACAATATCCGCATGAACTAAGCGGCGGTATGAAGCAGCGGGTTATGATCGCAATGGCAATGTCTTGTAACCCAGACCTTCTCATTGCGGATGAACCGACGACWGCRCTTGATGTAACGATACAAGCACAAATACTAGATTTAATGAAAAACTTAAAAAACGAAACGAATATGTCGTTACTTCTTATTACACATGATCTTGGAATTGTTGCGCAAAACTGTACACGCGTCATCGTTATGTACGGCGGGCTTATTATGGAAGAAGGACATGTACTTGATATTTTTCAATCGCCGAATCATCCATACACGAAAGGGTTATTAAACTCTAAACTTAATTGAAGTWCGGAACTTAAAAAAGTATTTTCCTATTAAAAAAGGACTATTCRGCAGAAAAACAGAGCAATTAAAAGCAGTYGATGACCTAAGCTTCACAATTAAAAAGGGTGAAACATTCGGACTAGTAGGAGAATCAGGCTGCGGGAAATCAACGACAGGAAGAAGTATCATTCGTTTACACGATGTAACGTCAGGTAACATCCTATTTGACGGAAAAGATATCGCGGATCTAAAGGAAAGTGAACTAAAAGAATACAGAAAACGAATGCAAATCATTTTCCAAGACCCATACGCATCATTAAACCCGACAATGAACGTATTCCAAATTATTAGCGAACCGATGAACATTCATGGCTCTTACACAGCCGAAGAAAGAAAAGAAATCATTCTAGACCTGCTCAAAAAAGTAGGACTAAAAGAAGAACACCTATATCGCTACCCGCACGAATTTAGCGGAGGACAAAGACAGCGTATCAGCATCGCGCGCGCACTATCTGTAAAACCGGACTTTATCCTATGTGATGAACCAATCTCAGCACTAGATGTATCAGTCCAAGCACAAGTCGTAAACATGCTGCAAGATATTCAAGAAGAAACGGGCGTCACATACTTATTCATCGCACATGATCTATCCATGGTAAGACACATATCAGATAGAATCGGAGTCATGTACTTAGGAAACATAGTAGAAATTGCCGACAGCGAAGACCTATACACAAAACCGGCACATCCATACACACAAGCACTACTCTCATCCATGCCAGAACCAGATCCAACAAACACAGGCAAAGAACGGATCATCCTAGAGGGAGAAGTACCAAGCCCACTAAACTCACCATCCGGCTGCAAATTCAGAACGCGCTGCAAATTCGCCACTGAAAAATGCGCACAGGAAGTACCGAAGATGGTTGAGATTGCGAAGGGGCATGAGGTGGCTTGTCATTTGTTTTAGGGGGGAAAGCATCGGGGGGACCTGGTGCTTTTTTCTTTTGTGTGGGGGTGTGGGATTAGTTGTAGACTAATGGTCAGCGACTGTCTATATTTGCATCTCCTATCATATAATTCCCCTTATTTTTTAACTATGATTTTAATGAGGAACTTCTTTTTGTTGGGAAAGCACGTAAAGTAAGACAACGTATTAAAAAGCATTTTGAAGATAATGTATCACCAATTAAAAATCATCGTGATGAAGTGTATTGTATTGATGTATGTATTGTAGAAGATCCGATGGAAAGAGAAATTTACGAAACATATATGATTAACGAATTTCAAGCGAAGTATAATGTGGATAAAGTATTTTATAAATAACATCAACGTAAAACATGATCTTGGTACTACATCAAGATCATGTTTTTTATATGCAATAAAAACGATTGATTATTCTTAATCATTCGACAAAATACAACAATTTAAGATTGTATTTTTTGCTATGATAAGTAAGGAATTTATATATCRTGTTATTGGGGGATAAAAAGAGATGTTGAAAAAATTTACTACATGTATTTTAGGGGGCGCTTTAGTATTCAATTTATCTGGTTGTGGCAATACATCCGACAAAACTTCTTCAGAATCTAAAGAAACCAATTCTAAACAAGAAGAAAAGAAAGTGCAAACAACTGATGAGGCGAAACCGAAAGAGAATGCAAAGCAGAAAAATACAGAACAAACAAAAGAGAAATCAAAGGTAAAAGAAAAAGAGTATGCTGTAAACAAGGATTTTCATACACCTAAATTTGATGTAACTGTAAAAAGAATTGTAGAAAGAGATAAGGTTGGTAAAGAAAGTATAGGAATCCAAGAACCTGAAAATGGACATGTCTTTATTGTTTTAGAAGTAGAAGGGAAAAACATCACAAACGAATCGATGAAATTAGCCGTTTTACCATCAGTGGATTTAGTGGATGAAAATGATAATGCTTACCAAAGTGATGTGTGGGCAGCTAGTAGTTATGAGGTTGAAAAAGGTGAGACCTCTACTATTACTAAGGAATTAAAACCAGGGGAGGTAAAGAGACAAAATAAAGTTTACGTGATTAATAAAGAAAAATTTGATACAGGAAAATGGTATGTACTTGTTAACCATGAGTATAAGGAACAAATTAAATAGTGTTTATTTATTAAGAGGAGATGACTCCTCTTTTTTTTTGTTACAAGTTAACACAAAATTTCGTTTTGAGGACACTATTAAATTTTTAAGTTGATGGAGATAGGACGCTACCCCTAGACGAAGAGATTACTATTTTCAAATCAGTTGGTTTGGCTGTAGTAGATATTATCGTTGCGAATTATTTGTATGAGAAAGCGGTGGAGTGCGGGATAGGATTGAGTTTTGAGGGAC
>NZ_JBFTMA010000162.1:0-8459 GCF_056396725.1 Bacillus sp. 05T31 | reverse complement strand
GTTCTCATTTGTTTACAAATAAAAAAAAGACCAATGAAAAAGCATTGGTCAAAACCAACCCTATCCGTCCGGTAACTGGCTAGCTTAGCCCTTCGACCTTAGCCCCTGTAGTTTTGCGTCCTCATGTTTCCATAAGTTTGCCTTTCTCGCTGAACGAGTTGAACGATATGGGAGTTCTATGAGAATTAAAATATTCTCTTCCAAATATTACAACATAAAAATTAAAATGTCCACCCATTTAAAGATGTAAATATAAAGTTTTAATGTATTATTTTTTCGAAATAATTTAACAAAGTTCGTGAATGTTACATTTCTTGTGTTATATAATAAAAAACGTATACAACA
This sequence comes from Bacillus sp. 05T31, assembly GCF_056396725.1. Lineage (NCBI taxonomy): Bacteria > Bacillati > Bacillota > Bacilli > Caryophanales > Bacillaceae > Bacillus > Bacillus sp. 05T31. Next base: position 8,114 of record NZ_JBFTMA010000162.1, on the reverse strand, counting down.
CAAGGATTATTCCGGATATTCATTTAATTTTCATTTAAATTAAACTATTCGAATATATCTTAACTTACGAATTTCGGAGGTAGTTTATCATGTTTTGGCTACAATTTCTTACGTTACTACTCTGCATTTTTATTGGCGCACGCTTAGGCGGAGTTGGTCTAGGAGTAATGGGTGGCGTTGGTATGGCAATACTTGTTTTCGTCTTCCACTTACAACCTACAGCTCCTCCTATTGATGTAATGCTTATGATTTTAGCAGTAATTACAGCTGCCGGTGCTTTGCAAGCTGCTGGAGGAATGGATTACCTTGTCTACCTTGCTGAGAAAGCATTACGAAAAAATCCAAAGCGTATTACATTTTTTGCTCCTATTGTTACTTATTTATTCACGCTATGCGCGGGAACTGGTCATGTCGCTTATTCTGTACTTCCCGTTATCGCCGAAGTATCTCGCGAATCAGGAATTAGACCTGAACGACCAATGTCAATTGCCGTTATCGCTTCCCAGCAGGCAATTACAGCTAGTCCAATATCGGCTGCAACAGTTGCACTTTTAGCAATGTTAGCCGACTATAAAATCACCTTGTTAGATATTTTAAAAGTCAGTATCCCTTCTACTTTTATTGCTTGTATGGTAGCTGCATTCGTTGCTAGTAAAATGGGAAAAGAATTAAATGAAGACCCTGAATACTTGAAGCGATTAAAAGAGGGATTGATCCCTAAACTTGAAGAGAAAAAAGAATTTGCGGGTGTAAAAGGCGCTAAATTATCAGTTATCCTTTTCCTAGTAGGAACTTTCCTTGTCGTACTTCTTGGTTCCTTTGAAGCCCTTCGTCCGGGATGGATGGTTGACGGGAAGTTAGCTCGTCTTTCCATGCCAAACACAATTGAAATGGTCATGTTAACCATTGCTGCTCTTATTATTATTTTCTGTAAACCAAATGTGGAAAGCATTGTAACTGGTAACGTCTTTAAAGCAGGCGCAACAGCAGTTGTTGCTATTTTTGGTATCGCTTGGATGGGAGATACTTTCTTCAACGGAAACTTAAATATAATTCAAGGATCAATTCAACACTTAGTGACAAGTGCACCATGGCTATTTGCTATCGCACTATTCATTCTATCTATTTTACTGTATAGCCAAGCAGCAACAGTTCGTGCTTTAATGCCACTTGGACTATCACTTGGTATTCCACCAGCATTACTTATTGCAATGTTCCCTGCAGTAAATGGATACTTCTTCATTCCAAACTACGGGACAATCGTTGCTGCAATTAACTTTGACCGTACTGGTACAACAGGAATTGGTAAATATGTTTTAAATCATAGCTTTATGATTCCGGGCCTGATCGCAACCTTTACTTCTATCGGAATTGGAATGCTCTTAATTTCAATTATGTTTTAAATAAAAGCACAAACCTACAATTCTAAAGGGTTTGTGCTTTTTTAATCAAACGTTTGTTTAATTTTTTCAATCAATAACTTCTACAACATACCCTTTCTTTTTTAAACCACTCAATATTTCTTCAATATGATTTCTATCTTTCGTTTCTAATGACAAGTGCAATTGCGCATATCCTGGAAATACCTTTGTACCAATCCGTTCTAAATGTATATTTAATACATTCGCTTCAAAACTTGTTACAATCTCAAGTAAATGTTGCAAATAGCCTGGCTTATCTTTAATCATTGTCGCAATGTGAATGAAGCGTCCTGCTTCAACCATTCCATGCTCAATAATACGCGAAATAAAGTTTACATCGACATTTCCACCACTTAGTACGGATACGACCTTTTTTTCTCTTATTGGGATTTTGTGATAAAGCAAAGAAGCTAATGAGCTCGCACCAGACCCTTCAACCAACAATTTATTCCGTTCAAGAAGCATTAACATCGTTCGTGCGATTTCCATTTCATCTACACAAAACACATCATCCACATAGCGTTGTACAASTTCAAAAGTTAAATCACCTGGCCTTTTAACCGCGATTCCATCCGCCATAGTTGGCGCAGAATCTACTGTTATTACTTTCTTTTCCTCAAGTGATTGTTTCATTCCTGGGCAAGCAAGTGTCTGCACACCGTATATTTTTACTGATGGCTTTTGTTCTTTAATTGCCATCGCAACCCCTGCAATTAATCCCCCACCTCCAATAGGACAAATAACAGCCTCTACATCTTCCAGCTGTTGTAATATTTCCAGACCGACTGTACCTTGACCAGCAATTACTGCTTCATCATCAAATGGATGTACAAATTTCGCTCCTGTCTTCTCTTTTAAATCTAGTGCATAAGCTAATGCATCATCAAATACATCACCTTGCAATTCTACATGCGCGCCATACCTTTTTGTCGCAAGCACCTTACTTAACGGAGCACCTTTTGGCATCACAATCGTACAAGGAATACTAAGCATATTACTAGAATAAGCGACTCCTTGCGCATGATTTCCAGCAGATGCCGCAACAACACCATTTTCTAAATCACCTTTCTCAAGAGAAACCATTTTATTATAAGAACCACGTACTTTAAAAGAGCCTGTCTTTTGTAAATTCTCCAGCTTTAAATACACTTCATTCTGTGATAATTCACTAAATGTACTTGAATAATCTAATGGTGTCATATGTACAATGCCCTTCATTTTTTCATACGCAGCTATAATATCCTGAAATACAATCATGCTTTCGCCTCCGAAACAATCTATGTTTATACATACTAGTTTAGGCGGCATATTTTGTTTTATACGACAAAAGACCACGCAGTATTTTCATACTACATGGTCTTTTATCTACAAGCTCTTATTTACTTCCTCAGCTAATTTCTTCGTACCTTCATACGCAGATTCCGCTAAGCTAATCGCTGAAATAACTGAAACACCATCCGCACCCGCTTCTATAACAGAAGCTGTATTTTCAATTGTAATCCCACCAATCCCAACGATCGGTATTGCAATCTCTTGTTCCCTAAAATACTTTAGACCTTTCGTTCCTTGAACCGCTTTTGTATCTTTTTTCGTACTCGTCGGGAAAATTGGACCAACTCCTAAATAATCGGCTCCATTTTCAATCGCCCAGCGTGCTTCTTCAATTGTATGTGTAGATACTCCAATAATTTTATCTCCCATTTTTTTACGAACAGATGTAATTCCTTCATCATCTTGTCCAACATGCACGCCATCTGCATCTAACTCGAGGGCTAGTTCCACATCATCATTTACGATGAATGGTACACCGTACTCCTTGCAAAGCGCTTGYAGTTCTTTCGCAAAATCAATACGTTTCTCTCCCGTTAAAGCCCCTTCTCCCTTTTCACGAAGTTGAAAAATTGTTATACCACCTTCTAGTGCATCTCTCAATACTTGTAGTGGCTCCTTCGTACAATTGTTACTTCCCATAATAAAATATACTGGTAATAACCTAGACATTTCATCCATTGTAATGCGCGACATCTAGTTCCTCTCCCTACTGTATAACCTCAATCTTTCCATACCTCTCAATATCATCTGAAGTTGTATTCGCTAACTGATTTAAAAATTCAATTTGAAAGCTTCCTGGTCCACTCTCTACTGTTTTCGAAGCCGCTATTTCTGCTGCTACTCCATAGAATGTTAATGCGGCTACCGCTGCCTTTACATAATCCTTTTTTACTGCTACAAATGCTCCTATTACAGAAGTTAGTAAACAACCAGTTCCAGTAACTTTCGTTAAAATAGGGTGACCATTTCGAATAAGAATCGTTCGTTCTCCATCTGTAACAACATCTTCTTTTCCAGTAATCACCGCTACTGTATTTAATTCATCCGCTGCCTGCCTTGCAATACTTACRACATTRCCRTTTCCAGYACCRGCGTCTACCCCTTTAATTTCCCATCTCTCATTAATAACGTTCGCTATTTCAGCTGCATTTCCGCGGATAACAGCTAAATCGATTTCAGCTGGAATATATCTCGCAACTTCTGTTCGATAAGAAGTTGCTCCTGCCCCAACTGGATCAAACAATACTGGTACATCATTCTTATTTGCTGATTTACCAGCAAGTAACATCGCTTCTACCTCTTCAGGACGAAGTGTACCCATATTTAAAACAAGGGCTCCCGCAATGCTAGCCATTTCWGCTACTTCTTCTTTTGCATACGCCATTACAGGTGATGCTCCTAATGCTAACAAACCGTTTGCTGTAAAATTTGTTACAACAACATTTGTAATATTATGCACGAGTGGATTAGACCCTCTCACCAATTCCACTATTTTACTAATTTCTTGTACATTCATTCTATTCATCTCCTAACTTTAATGATGGGAGATACACAAAAAGGCACTTTGCGCGTACGCAAAGTGCCTGAACATGTGCTTTTACACTCTCCCTACGCTGGCATTATCCAACAGGTTCAAATGGTCAATGACGGATTAGTCATACTCTCAGTTTGCATCCACAAACTCCCATGTGTTTATTATTCATCTACTTCAAAGTCTACTCTTATTCTAGTAAAATAACAAGTTCTTTACTTTTATAAAATGATAGAGATCCTAACTCTCCTGGTTCAACCATTCTTCGCCTTTATATAAGTAAAACTCTCACACGTATATTTCATCACAAATAACTCAAACCGTCAGCAAGACTGAATAGAACAAAGATGTATGCTATATTTAACGTATGGAAATTTGAAAGGATGTTTTTAAATATGGCAAAAAGTATTGTAATTGCTGAAAAACCTTCTGTTGCACGTGATATCGCACGTGTACTGAAATGTGATAAAAAAGGGAACGGCTATCTTGAAGGTAGTAAATATATTGTTACTTGGGCTTTAGGTCATCTCGTTACATTAGCTGATCCAGAAAGCTATGATGTGAAATATAAACAGTGGAATTTAGAAGATTTACCAATGCTACCGGAGCGTTTAAAACTAACCGTTATTAAACAAACAGGGAAACAGTTTAACGCTGTAAAAAGTCAGCTTCTTAGAAAAGATGTAAATGAAATCATTATAGCTACTGACGCCGGTCGTGAGGGCGAGTTGGTCGCACGCTGGATTATCGATAAAGTTAAAATGCAGAAACCGATTAAACGTCTATGGATTTCATCTGTTACCGATAAAGCAATTAAAGATGGCTTCGCAAATTTAAAACCAGGAAAAGCATATGACAATCTATACGCTTCAGCTGTCGCACGTTCAGAGGCTGACTGGTATATCGGACTTAATGCGACTCGAGCATTAACTACTCGCTTTAATGCCCAACTAAATTGTGGTCGTGTTCAAACACCTACTGTAGCCATGATTGCAAGCCGTGAAGATGAAATCAAACATTTCAAAGCTCAAACTTACTATGGTATCGAAGCTCAAACAGCTGAGAGATTAAAGCTAACTTGGCAAGATACAAAAGGAAATAGCCGTAGCTTTAATAAAGAAAAAACTGATGCAATCGTGAACAAAATTAGTAAACAAAATGCTACTGTTGTAGACATTGATAAAAAACAAAAGAAATCGTTCGCTCCTGGTCTTTACGATTTAACTGAGCTACAACGTGATGCGAATAAAATATTTGGTTACTCTGCGAAAGAAACATTAAACATTATGCAAAAATTATATGAACAGCATAAAGTTTTAACGTACCCTCGTACAGATTCACGCTATATTTCATCTGATATTGTCGGAACACTTCCAGAGCGTCTGAAGGCTTGCGGAGTTGGAGAATACCGTCCTTTAGCACATAAAGTATTGCAGAAACCTGTAAAATCTAATAAATCATTTGTTGATGATAGTAAAGTAAGTGATCATCACGCAATTATTCCAACAGAGAGCTATGTAAACTTCTCAGCTTTCACAGATAAAGAACGTAAAATTTATGACTTAGTTGTAAAACGTTTCTTAGCTGTTTTATTCCCGGCCTTTGAATATGAACAACTAACATTGCGCACGAAAATTGGTGACGAAACGTTCATCGCACGCGGAAAAACGATTTTACATGCTGGTTGGAAAGAGGTTTATGAAAATCGATTTGAAGATGATGATGCAAGCGATGATGTAAAAGAACAAATCTTACCTCGCATCGAAAAAGGCGATACATTAAACATAAAACTAATTGTCCAAACATCAGGTCAAACGAAAGCACCTGCACGTTTTAATGAAGCAACATTACTTTCAGCGATGGAAAACCCAACAAAATACATGGATACGCAAAACAAACAACTTGCTGACACGTTAAAGTCAACTGGGGGATTAGGTACTGTAGCTACACGAGCTGATATTATCGACAAGTTATTCAATTCGTTCTTGCTTGAAAAACGTGGTAAAGATATTCACATTACTTCAAAAGGCCGTCAGTTACTTGATTTAGTGCCAGAAGAACTGAAATCTCCTACACTAACTGGTGAATGGGAGCAAAAGTTAGAAGCTATCGCTAAAGGAAAATTAAAGAAAGAAGTATTCATTTCAGAAATGAAGAACTATACGAAAGAAATTGTTGCTGAAATTAAATCGAGTGATAAGAAATATAAACACGACAACATTTCAACGAAGTCTTGTCCAGACTGTGGTAAACCAATGTTAGAAGTAAACGGTAAAAAAGGTAAAATGCTTGTATGCCAAGATCGCGAATGTGGTCACCGTAAAAATGTATCCCGCACTACAAATGCACGCTGTCCTCAGTGTAAAAAGAAACTAGAACTTCGTGGTGAAGGAGCAGGCCAAATTTTCGCATGTAAATGTGGCTATCGTGAGAAACTTTCTACATTCCAAGAGAGACGTAAAAAAGAATCCGGCAGCAAAGCTGATAAACGCGACGTTCAAAAATATATGAAACAGCAGAACAAAGAGGAAGAACCATTAAACAATCCATTCGCAGAAGCATTAAAGAAATTAAAATTTGATTAAACAAAAAGGTTCCTACCACTATCGGTAGGAACCTTTTATTTTTAATGAATAATTTTACTTCCTTTTGCGTTCTCAACAAACTTTTCACTTGATTTGTTAATTGGTGTTTTCAGTAATAATGCAGCCACAACCATGATTACTACGAAAGCACTTAACACAAGTAAATCTCTAGTTACTCGAGTGAGTACACGATACAAACAAATACTCCCCCAATAAATAAACTAAATAACACAAACCAGAACTTATCGACTACGTACGTACCGAGTAAGAATATATCTCCCATTGATACGATAAACGCTTGTGAAAGACCTATCGTTAAGAATGTTAATAAGCGTCCGAAGTAAACTTCATGGCTCTTATAATTCGCGCCCTCTTCGTGTACTTCTACCGTTAATAATGAAACCATTAATAATGCGCCTACCCATAACGCAAGCACTGTATAGAATGGTGACATTGCTGAACCGTAGTTCGGCATTGCAAATAATTTATTCTCTTTTAAATTTACTGGATTTGCAAAGTAGTCACTTTGCTTTTCAACATCATTCTTTAATAAGCGTATGATGTCTTTTATATCCTCTTCAGATTCAAAATCACGAATTTTATCTGCTAATTCTTTAATCTTTTTCTCAGTAGCTGGCATTTCAGCTTTAATCTCTGCTATTTTCTTTTGACCATCTACTAAGCCTTTTGATGAATCTTCTAGTAACTTTTTAACATCTGGAAGCTTCTTATCTGCATCATTTAAAATTTGAGTTGTATTTTTCGACATCTCTTTTGTACGAGCAATTGCTGTATTAAAGTTCGGAACAATTTCTGAATCATACGTGGACAATACATCTGCTAATTGAGCTGCTCCACCTTTTGCTGCATTGTTAATACTTTCAATTACATCTTTTGTAGGTTTCTGGCCATTGTTAAGAAGTGTAATCCCCTTATTCGTTGCCTCTACACCTTTTTGCAAACTGCTTTTCGCTTTATTTAATTTTGCAATTCCATTATTAAGGTTTTTATCACTATTTACATCCGCTAAAACCTTATTTGTGCTTTCTAGAACTGGAATCATATCATCAATTAAACCGATTCCAGATTGGAATTGACCATTTAAACTATTTAAAGCTACTTTCGTTGAATCTAAATCGTTAATACCTCTATTTTTTACATCTTCTTTCGCCTTTTGTAAATCAGCTTTTGCACCTTCAATGCCATTTTTTACTTTATCGTAATCTGCTTTTGCATTATCATATT
>NZ_JBFTMA010000161.1:0-13546 GCF_056396725.1 Bacillus sp. 05T31 | reverse complement strand
CCAAATGCCAAACATGATGCCGATAATGGATAACAACCAAATGCCAAACATGATGCCGATAATGGATAACAACCAAATGCCAAACATGATGCCGATAATGGATAACAAYCAAATGCCRAAYATGATGCCRATAATGGATAACAAYCAAATGCCAAACRTGATGCCGATAATGGATAACAATCAAATGCCAAACATGATGCCATATCAACAGCCAATGATGCCGCCATATCCGCCGTATCAGCAACAAAATCCATACAATCAAATGCCGCCGCAATATACTTCTATGCCAAATCCAAATATGATGCCAATGGATAATAATATGCCGCCACTCGTGCAAGGTGAAGAAGATTGTGGATGCGGAGGAGAAAGTAGGTTATATAGTCCACAACCGGGTGGACCACAATATGCTAATCCTTTATATTATCAACCAACTCAGCCAGCATATGCACCGCAGCCAGGAACGATGTATTATCAGCCAGATCCACCAAATGTATTTGGAGAACCAGTTTCAGAAGAAGAGGATGAAGAGGAAGTTTAAAAAAGGTGGGGTTATTCCCGCCTTTTTTGTATTCGTGATGGTCAGGAATATGGTGAATTTACATTAAGTGCTAGAAAATTCCTAGTGAAATATTAACAGTGTAAAAAACCTCTCTGTTACTCATCATAAGGGGGAGCTTTTCGAAAGAGAAGTTCATTCTAACAAGGGGGGTTTTTATATTGAATACGAAAGTAAAAGTTATTGCTGCTTCTTTGTTAGTTACCAGTGCATTAGCTGCATGTGGTACACCAAAAGATAAGAATGCGATGGATGGACGTAACTCTAATTACGAGCGTACATCTTATAATGACACACACCGATATAATGATAATGTAACGCGTAACGATCGTTCTACAGATTATGTAACATATAGAAACGGTCGTAATGACGCAGGATCCAACTATTACCGTGATGTAAATTACAACGGGCAAATTGCTAATCCACACCCAACTCGTAATATTACAATGAACAATTCATACATTAACAATGATGGTAAAACTGCGGAGAAAATTACGAATCGTGTAAAACGTATGAATAACGTAGATCGCGTTTCTACAGTTGTATATGGAAACGATGTAGCGATTGCGGTAAAACCACGTAATTCGGCGACAGATGAAACAGCAATGGCRAACGAAATTCGTCAAGCTGTTGYGAATGAAGTTGGAAATAGAAAYGTWTATGTTTCTGTAAGAAATGACATGTTTACTCGTGTYGATGCAATGAGTACGCGTYTACGTAACGGYACAGTTACAAACGATTTTAATCGTGACATAACAAATATGTTCCGAGATATTCGTTACGGTCTGACTGGTACAGTACGATAACAAATCAAAGAGGAAGGGGATAGCCCTTCCTCTTTATTCATCTTTGTCTTGTAAACGACGTTTTTTAATGAAGTAACTAACAGAATAAGAAGTTAAAAAACATACGAAGAGGATACTACCTGTAAGGATAGCTTCAAACAGCGGTCTCTCTGGACTGAAAATGATATAAATAATAGCCATAATAATTCCGACGATAAGGGAGCGTAAGACAAGTTTGTAATAAGGAGTTAATGTTATTTCCTTTTCGCTTTCTTCTACATCAATTGAAACACTTAATTGTAAATAACTAAGTACAATACTTGTAAGAATAAATAATAGCCACAATGAAGATTTCGTCATTTGATCCATTCCTTCTGTGAATCCGATATAACCTAAAATTCCGATTATACCAATTGATTGAAAAAGAAAGGCAATACTTATGTTTTTTAACGTTTGAAGTATGAGGCGTTCATCTTTAATTTTTTTCAAGGCATTCATCCCCTGTTTATATTTATAGCATTAATTGTAACATATACATTACATTAATCAATTTATAATTTACATAAATTTCAATTGGTTGAAAGAGGAAGAAAAATATATTTAGAAATATATTGCGCTTCTACCTTTTTAATGTTATATTAGCAAAGCGATGAGCTAATTTACGTAAGTCGAGAGATATGCTTAAGTGCTAAACAMGCGAATGTGGTCGCCTGGTCTTTCGCCGTAAACGCATCAGACGCCTGCTTTGCAGGCGTCTTTCATTTTATATAAAAGTAAATGATACATGCAGATGAGGATTAACCCTTATCTGCATTTTTTGTCCCGCTATTTGTGGGCAGTAAGACTCCCACCTCAAAATTCGGCGAATGCGAGGGAGTTAGGTGGGAGATCAACTGCCCGTAAAAGCCCGATTGGTTCAACTAATAATCAGTGGGGGGATGAACAAAACCCCCCACTGATTAAAGTTTCACTTTATTTTCCTTAGAAATTTAATGCTATTGTTTATATGGATAAAACCCCCATTTCCGGAAAAGCTACAAATGAAAGTATGATTTTGCCTAGAAGAGGTGAACGGAAATGAAATGGATGCTAATTGCAGTGCAAGCTTTCGTTGTGATGTTTTGCTTAGCTTATGGATCCGATGTGAGGGCAGAAGTAGTAGAAAAAGAACCTGAAGTTACAATTTTATTAGAGCGCATGTATGTTGATGGAGAAGTAAGTGAGGAAATACTGACAGAAAAAGTAGCGGATTTAGAAAAGTTTTTGCAGCAATATAAAGAATGGCAACTTGTTGATCGTGATGATGTGCAAATCGTATTACAAAGGAAAGTTGATGATATTTCTCCTTTACTGAAAACGAGCGGTTATTTTGGTGTTTCAGAGGAAGGGATATTGCAAATTTTTAAAGGGGTACGCAGTACGCAGTGCAAAATAATAAAAAAAGCAGCTCAGGGTGAGCTGCTTTTTTTATTTATTCTTAGCTAAAATCTCTTTTGCGATTTCATCAATTAGCATATCTTTTCCGATTGGATTGAATGCTTTCGTATTGAAGACTTCATTCGATACTTCATATACGTGATTGTTTTTTACTGCTTTATTATCTTTCCAAACCGCACTGTTTTTATAGTCTTCGTACACTTTATCAGCTTCTCCGCCGAAGCTTACAATAAACATTTGATCAGGCTGGAATGCAACAAGACCTTCTAGTGATACTTGTGCCATCGTTTGTTTTAAATCTGTACCTTTTGTTGCTGGAAGTTTTAAGTCGTTAAAGATGATGTCACCATATCCGAAGCTACCGTATACACGGAAGTTTTGTGGTGTTACTGCAACGAACATAAAATTCTCATCTTTTGTTTTTTCTTTAATTTTTTTAGATAAAGAGTCTGCTTTTTTATCGTAGTCTGCAATCCATTGGTCTGCTTTCTTTTCTTCGCCAAATTGTTTACCTACTTCTTTAAACTTACCGCGCCAGTCTTCTARGTTTGTTTCTAGAACAACTGTCGGTGCAACCTTTTCTAATTGATCGTAAATTTTCAATTGACGATTGTTTAAAATAATTAAGTCTGGTTTTAAAGCGGTAACAGCTTCTAAATCAACTTTAGGTGCCCAGTACCAGCCAACTGCTTTTACTCCGTCTAACTTTTCAGTTAAATGATTTTGGATTTTATCTTTATATGTGTTTGCTGTACCGACAGGTTTATGACCAAGAAGTAATAATTCCTCTGTTGATCCAGATAAATCCACAATTCTCTTTGGATTAGCTGGAATTGTTGMTTCCCCTTTAGCATGTTTTACAACTTTTGTTTTCGGTTGTTCTTTTGCTTTTGCTTCTTCTTTTTGAGAAGAACAGCCAACGATAGAAAGAACAACTAGCATGATAGTAAATAAAATAAATAGCTTTTGTTTCATCCTGATGTAACCCCTTTAATTAATGTTGATAATCATTATCGAATTCTGTATATTAATGTTCTTTTTGTATTTATGTCAATAGAAAAAAACGGAAATTGTAAACGGGGAACATTTGTTGGGGCAGTCTCGCTTTTCTATTGTTAAATATGTTAAAATGGAATACATGATTTGAGAGGGAGAGATCGTATTTTGTTTGAATATGTTACAGGTTACGTGGAGTATGTAGGACCGGAATATGTCGTAATTGACCATAATGGAATTGGTTATCAAATTTTTACACCAAATCCGTATGTATTTCAAAGAAGTAAGCAAGAAATCCGTGTCTATACATATCATTATGTGAGAGAAGATATTATGGCACTTTACGGGTTTAAAACACGTGAAGAGCGTTTATTATTTACAAAATTGTTAGGTGTATCGGGGATTGGACCAAAAGGTGCTCTTGCAATTTTAGCTTCTGGTCAAACCGGACAGGTCGTTCAAGCGATTGAACATGAAGATGAGAAGTTCTTAGTGAAGTTCCCAGGCGTCGGAAAGAAAACAGCGCGCCAAATGATTTTAGATTTAAAAGGAAAACTAGCAGATGTTGTACCAGATGCGTTTGTTGATTTGTTCTCAGATACTGAAAGTTTTGATACGAAGAAAGGTTCATCAGTTGAACTTGATGAAGCACTGGAAGCACTGCGTGCACTTGGCTATGCAGAACGAGAAGTCTCTCGCGTTGTACCAGAGTTATTAAAAGAATCACTAACGACGGATCAATATATTAAAAAGGCACTTAGTCTTTTACTAAATGGTAAGAGGTGAGTATAATGGACGAACGTCTCCTTTCAGGGGAATCTGGATACGAAGATGCGGATTTAGAGTATTCATTACGGCCACAGACGCTCCGTCAGTATATTGGCCAAGATAAAGCGAAACATAATTTAGAAGTGTTTATTGAAGCGGCGAAAATGCGTGAAGAAACGTTAGATCACGTACTTTTATATGGCCCACCTGGACTTGGTAAAACGACGCTTGCGAATATTATTGCCAATGAAATGGGTGTTAACATTCGAACGACGTCAGGTCCTGCAATTGAAAGACCAGGAGATTTAGCGGCTGTATTAACAGCACTTCAGCCTGGGGATGTATTATTTATTGATGAAATTCATCGTTTGCATAGATCTATTGAAGAAGTGTTATATCCAGCGATGGAAGACTTTTGCCTTGATATCGTTATTGGAAAAGGACCGTCAGCTCGCTCTGTACGTCTAGATTTACCTCCATTTACGCTAGTTGGGGCAACGACGCGTGCAGGTGCATTATCAGCACCACTTCGTGACCGTTTTGGTGTACTTTCACGATTAGAGTATTATACAGTAGATCAGCTTTCTGCGATTGTAGAACGTACAGCAGAAGTGTTTGAAGTTGAAATAGATTCGTTAGCAGCATTAGAAATTGCAAGACGTGCCCGTGGTACACCTCGTATTGCGAATCGTCTATTACGACGTGTRCGTGACTTCGCACAAGTTCGCAGTGACGGAACGATTGCGATGGAAATTACACAAATGGCGTTAGAACTATTACAAGTAGATAAATTAGGACTTGATCATATCGATCATAAATTACTGCTTGGTATTATTGAAAAGTTCCGCGGTGGTCCAGTTGGATTAGAAACTGTTTCGGCAACGATTGGGGAAGAATCGCATACGATTGAAGATGTGTATGAGCCGTATTTATTACAAATTGGCTTTTTACAAAGAACGCCAAGAGGCCGGATTGTAACACCGCTCGCATATGAGCATTTCAGAATGGAGATGCCCAAAGTATGACGGAGATGCCAAAGTTGCTTATTACAGCTGGTATTTTGCTCATTGTTGTTGGATTAGCTTGGAAGTTCATAGGAAGGCTTCCAGGCGATATTTTTGTGAAAAAAGGTAACGTTACCTTTTATTTTCCTATCATTACATGTATTGTGTTAAGTATTGCATTATCTTTCATTATGTATATAATAAATCGATTCAAATAAGAAATAGGTGGATACAGTTATGGATATTAATCTGTTTGATTTTCATTTACCAGAAGAACTCATTGCACAAATTCCGCTTGAAGAGCGTGAAACATCAAGATTGATGGTGTTAGACCGTGAAACAGGAGATATTGAGCATAAACATTTTACGGACATTCTTTCTTACTTACAAGAGGGGGATTGCTTAGTTTTAAATGAAACGAAAGTTATGCCTGCTCGCTTGCACGGTGTGAAAGAAGATACAGGTGCACACATTGAAGTGCTTCTTTTGAAACAAGAGGAAGGCGATAAGTGGGAAACGCTTATAAAGCCAGCAAAGCGTGTAAAAGAAGGAACTGTTATCTCTTTTGGTGAAGGAAAGTTAAAAGCAACTTGCATTGGAACAGCAGACCAAGGTGGGCGTCAACTTGAGTTTTCATATGACGGCATCTTTTATGAAATTTTAGACGAGCTTGGAGAAATGCCACTTCCTCCATATATTAAAGAGACGCTAGAAGATCGCGATCGTTATCAAACGGTATATGCGAAGGAAATCGGTTCAGCAGCAGCACCGACGGCTGGCCTTCACTTTACAGAAGAGTTACTTGAGAAATTGAAGCAAAAAGGCGTCGGGTTAGCATTCATTACACTCCATGTAGGACTTGGAACATTTAGACCAGTTTCTGCAGATACTATTGAAGAGCATCATATGCACGCAGAGTATTACCATATGTCCGAAGAGACAGCTGCGTTATTAAACCGCGTGAAAGAGAATGGCGGCCGTATTATTACAGTAGGTACGACATCAACACGTACGTTAGAAACGATTGCGACAGATCATAGTGGTAAGCTTTGCGCCGCTTCTGGCTGGACAGATATTTTTATGTACCCAGGATATGAATTTAAAGCAATTGATGGTTTAATTACAAACTTCCATTTGCCGAAATCAACATTAATTATGCTTGTTAGTGCATTTTCAAATAGAGATAATGTACTTCATGCTTATAATGAAGCAGTAAAAGAAAAATATCGTTTCTTTAGTTTCGGTGATGCGATGTTCGTTGCATCTCACGCTAAAATGAGAAACAAATAAAAGGAGTAAATTATGACAGCAATTCGTTATGAATTTATTAAAACTTGTAAACAAACGGGTGCACGTTTAGGTCGAGTGCACACGCCACACGGCTCATTTGATACACCGACATTTATGCCAGTTGGTACACTTGCAACAGTTAAAACAATGTCACCAGAAGAATTAAAAGCAATGGATTCTGGCATTATTTTAAGCAATACGTATCATTTATGGCTACGTCCAGGCCACGAAATTATTCGTGAAGCAGGTGGCTTGCATAAGTTTATGAACTGGGATCGTGCAATCTTAACGGATTCAGGTGGATTCCAAGTATTTAGCTTAAGTGATTTCCGACGTATTGAAGAGGAAGGTGTTCATTTCCGCAATCACTTAAATGGCGATAAATTATTCTTATCTCCAGAAAAAGCGATGGAAATCCAAAATGCATTAGGTTCAGATATCATGATGGCATTTGATGAGTGTCCACCGTTCCCAGCTACTTTTGAATACATGAAAAAGTCGGTAGAGCGTACAAGCCGCTGGGCAGAGCGTTGCCTAAAGGCGCATGAACGTCCACAAGATCAAGGTTTATTCGGTATTGTACAGGGCGGGGAGTTTGAAGAACTTCGTCGTCAAAGTGCGAAAGATCTTGTTTCAATGGACTTCCCTGGCTATGCTATCGGCGGTCTATCTGTTGGTGAACCGAAGGATATTATGAATCGTGTTCTTGAGTTTACAACACCACTTCTTCCTGATGATAAACCACGTTACTTAATGGGTGTAGGTTCTCCTGACTCGTTAATTGATGGTGCGATTCGCGGTGTTGATATGTTTGACTGTGTACTTCCAACTCGTATCGCTCGAAATGGTACATGTATGACAAGTGAAGGCCGCTTAGTTGTGAAAAATGCGAAATTCGCTAGAGACTTCGGGCCGCTTGATCCGAACTGTGATTGCTACACATGTAAAAACTATTCTCGTGCGTACATTCGTCACTTAATGAAATGTGATGAAACGTTCGGAATTCGTTTAACGTCTTATCACAACCTTCATTTTCTGTTAAACTTAATGGAGCAGGTGAGACAAGCTATTCGTGAAGACCGTCTTGGCGATTTCCGCGAAGAGTTCTTTGAACAGTATGGCTTTAATAAACCGAATGCTAAAAACTTCTAATACATAATTTAAAAGGAGGAACACAAGATGAATGCAGGTATGATGAATATCGTTATGATTGTTGCGATGTTTGCGATTTTCTATTTCTTATTAATTCGCCCGCAACAAAAGCGTCAAAAAGCAGTTGCTCAAATGCAAAATGAAATCAAAAAAGGTGATGCTATCGTAACAATCGGTGGTTTACACGCTACAATCGAATCAGTGGATGAAACGAAAATTGTTGTTAAATCTGGTGGTTCACACTTAACTTTCGATCGCAATGCGATTCGTGAAGTTGTGAAAAACTAATGATGAAGGCCCTGCATGAAATGTGCAGGGCCTTTTTTTAACTATTTTGTTTTGACATATTTACACCGAAAATACCTCCGAGTGTACTCGCACCCATTAATGCTAATTGGTAGAGTAACTGTGAGTTCGATAAAGTTTGAGAGAAGCCTAAATAGTTAACGAGAAAGACGAGAAGAGCGAATGTAAGGCCTGTTGTGAAACCTACTAGCCATCCTTTTCCTTGTGCCTTTTTACCAGCAATAAATCCAGACATAAGCATAGATAGAAGGGCTATTATAAAAATAATAATTACTAATGTCCCTTCATTAATATTCGTAAATTTTAATAAAAGAGCCATGATCATACTTGTAATAGATGCGAGGATTAATAGGGTAATAATACCGAAGCCGATTGCGCTCGATAATTTTTTCGTTCCATCCATTATGCATTCCCCCTTTTTAATACAAGCATATTTTCATTTTGTTTAAGTTAGACTAGTTTCTTTTTTGTAGGGGAGCCTATAAGTAAAAAAAGGGGATGTAGAAATGGAATGGGTATCAATAATCGGACGAACAATGCTTTTGTATATAATCATTTTAATTATTTTTCGTCTTATGGGTAAACGTGAAATTGGAGAATTAAGTGTATTAGATTTGGTTGTATTCATTATGCTCGGTGAAATGGCTGTAGTGGCAATTGAAAATACAGATAAATCACTTTGGCATCAATTAGTTCCAATGACTTTTCTTATGTGTATACAAATCATTTTGTCGGTCATTTCTTTAAAGTTCCAGCGTTTTCGGCATTTAATAGAAGGGGAGCCTGCGATTCTTGTGAATGCAGGTAAAATTGATGAAAAAAAGATGCGGAAGCAGCGATATAACATAGATGATTTATTGATGCAACTACGTGAGCAAGGAATCGGAGATGTGCGTGATGTAGAATACGCTATTTTAGAACCATCTGGAAAGTTATCTGTCTTTCAAAAACAAAAAAGTAAAAAGAACAAAAATGATACACCAATTTTTACACTCCCACTAATTATTGATGGAGAAATTCAATACAATCATTTGCAAATGATCGAACATACAAATGAGTGGCTCGTTGAGAAATTGAATAAATTAGGTTATAAAGATGTGAAACAGATTGTATATTGTAGTTTTCAAAATGGACAATTTTTTGTTGATTTGAAAGAAAATTAGAGGCTTACCATTTTGAATGGCAAGCCYGCTTACTTCAAAAATGARAGTTTCCGAATGATAGGGAGACGACTTAATTCTTCTTTTCGAATGAGTTTGAAAACGAAGAGGAGAACGATATAAACGATTGTTGTTAAAGTGATTTCCCATAATGTTTGTATGCCAAGTGAATGAGAAAAAACGATATACTTATGAAGATAAAAACCGAAGGTACCAGCAATCCCGATAGCAATTCCGCCGAAAATATAGTCTTTTGCATAAATGGTAAATGCAATTTTCTTTAAAACAGTGGCGTAGTGAAGGAATGTTACGGTTACTATATTTGCTGCGATGGCGAGGGCAACCCCCATCATTTGGAACTCTGGGCGTGAAGCGAGTACAAAGATAACGATTAATTTTACGATAGCGCCAATAAAGGTGTTCATCATAGCAGCGCGTGCTAAGTTTAAAGCTTGCAACACAGATGTAAGGGGGCTTTGAAAATAATGAAATAAAAAGCAAGGTGCAAGAAGCTGGATGAACGCGGCCGCGTTGTCTGATCCGTACATGAGAGTTAAAACTGGAGAAGCAAATACATATAATATAACGACTGACCATCCGCCGGTTATTAAGGAAATTCGAAGTGCTTGTTGTAATCGGTGTTCTACTAATTTGTGTTGTCTCTTTGCCATTGCCTCGCTAATTGTCCATAAGGGAATAAAACGTATTTTTGCTCTCCTTTACAGTAGTGAAAAATCCAGAGCGTATAGATAAATGTTTTTCGCGTTGGAATAAAGTAAGTAAAAATAATAAAGATGCAACTTCGCCAAGAACAGCTGATAGCATGGCACCGGCTGCAGCATATTCTACGCCGTAAGGTAAAAATAACCGAATGCATACAGCAATAATTGTAATGCGGACAACTTGTTCTATGACTTGAGCGTAAGCGCTCGGCTTCATGTTTTGTTTCCCTTGGAAATAACCACGTAAAACGGAAGAAACTGCAATAACAGGGACGACAGGTAAAATAGCCATTAATGGATAGTAAGTTCTTTCATCTGTTAATAATGTTTTTGCTAAAATAGGTGTGAGTAGCATAATCCCAATTGTTAAAATGATACTAATAATGGATGTAACGGCTAGCGAGACAGTTAATATTTTTTTTACTCTTTGTTTATCGTTCACCGCTTCCGCTTCYGCTACAAAYTTTGCRATTGCAACAGGAAGGCCAATTTGTGTTARTGTAATTGCTAAAATGAAGGTGGGGACAGCCATCATATAAAGGCCAACGCCTTCTTCGCCTAAAATACGTGCCATTACAATGCGGTTAATAAATCCAAGGATTTTTGTAATAAAGCCAGCTATCATTAAAATAAATGCACCTTTTAAAAAGCTTTGTCTCGTCATACTCTTCTCCTACCTTCTCAAAATCAATGGAATGATTTACAATAATTTATATGCACGTATRAGACAAGAATGACAAGCATTTAAGAGAGTGAAGTATGAATGGTACTCTTGAAAGAAGTTATTACTGTCCATTAGAGCGGGATTAAAAGCGACTTTTCGTGCTGARATAAGAAGGAGATGTTTATATATGTTGGATAGAGAGGCTTTGGTAGAATCATACCGCGGACAGTTACAAGTCGTTTTAGAAAGTAAAGTAGAAGAGTTTCAGTTGTTCGGTTACGACCGAGTGACAGATAATGATATTTGGAAGTTTCTCAAGGCGAAAAAGTGGAAAAAGATAGAYAGTGATGTTAGGTTATATGAATTAGTAAATGATGTATTAAGAGTAAGTACTAATGAATATATGAATTATTTAACTGTTGAAGCATATCAAGCGCCACTTTGGTCGTTTGATGAATATGAAAATAAATAACCGACTGTAATTGGTTTGTTCTTCCTTTTGCAGTATAATGATAGGTATTGATAAAGAGGAATTAATTATGTCTAAGATTATATATAAAGGAGGTAGTGAAGAGGAAAAATAAATAATGAATAGTGTAGGTATTGTGAAAATCTTACCGACACAGCTAGTGATGAACTAGCGGAAATACATGTATTTTATAGAAAGTAAGTCTACTAACTAGGCGTATGCACACGTGCGAAAATGAATCGTAAGAGATTTATTGAAAGTGTTAGTAGCAGAAAGAGGGTACATATGGCAAAGCGTGGTACAAGAATTGCCGCCTTTTTCCTCATCGTTTTATTAATTGGTGGAGTAATTGGTGCGGCAGGAAAAGACATAGCAAAAGGAATTAGTCTAGGACTAGACCTTCGCGGTGGTTTTGAAATTCTGTATGAAGTAAAACCAGCCAAAAAAGGTGATAAAATCGATCGTGATGCACTTGTAAGTACAGTAGGTGCTCTTGAAAATCGTGTCAATGTTCTTGGTGTAAGTGAGCCGAACATTCAAATCGAAGGGGAAGATCGAATTCGTGTACAGCTTGCTGGTGTACAAGATCAGCAAAAAGCACGTGAAATGTTATCAACACAAGCGAAACTAACATTCCGTGATGTGGATGATAACCTGCTTATGGACGGAACGGATTTAAAAGGCGGCGGAGCGAAGCAAACATTTGATGAGCAAGGCCGTGCGAGCGTAGGTCTTACACTAAAAAGCGCTGAAAAATTCCGTGAAGTAACTGAAAAGATTTCAAAAATGCCACCACCAACGAATTTAATGGTAATTTGGCTTGATTTTGAAGAAGGAAAAGATTCATATAAAGCAGAATCTGCAAAAACGAATAATCAGAAGTTTTTATCAGCAGCAACAGTAAGCCAAGTATTTAACCAAGCTGARGTATCTATCGTAGGTGGAAACTTTACAGTTGAAAGTGCGAAAGAACTTTCATCTTTATTAAATGCAGGTGCACTTCCTGTTGATTTAAAAGAAATGTATTCAACATCTGTTGGAGCGAAATTTGGTCAACAAGCATTAGAGCAAACGATTTTCGCTAGTGCGATTGGTATTGCTATTATCTTCTTATTCATGCTTGTATTCTACCGTTTACCAGGACTTGTAGCGGTTATTATGTTAGGTTTATACATTTTCGTTACATTACTTGTCTTTAACTGGATGCATGCAGTTCTTACGTTACCGGGTATTGCGGCATTAGTGCTCGGGGTTGGTATCGCAGTTGATGCGAATATCATTACGTACGAGAGATTGAAGGAAGAGCTTAAAATTGGTAAGTCGATGATGTCAGCATTCCGTGCTGGTAACCATCGTTCATTATCGACAATTTTAGATGCGAACATTACAACAATTGCAGCAGCTGGTGTATTATTCGCTTACGGTAATAGCTCTGTAAAAGGATTCGCAACAAGTTTAATCGTAAGTATTTTAGTTGGTTTCATTACGAACGTATTCGGTACTCGTTTCTTACTAGGTTTACTTGTAAAGAGCCGTTACTTTGATAAGAAACTATCTTACTTTGGTGTTAAGGAAAAGGATATTATTCCAWTAACAAAAGGTGCAGTACATCCACCGACGAGATTTGATCGTATTAATTTCGTAAATATCGGTCATAAATTTTTCTTATTCTCARTTGTAGTTGTAATTGCTGGGGCAATTATATTACCGATTTTCAAAATGAATCTTGGTATTGACTTTGCAAGTGGTACACGTATTGACTTGCAATCAAAACAAGCACTTACTGTGTCTGACGTTCATAAAGACTTCAACGAACTGAAGATTGATGTGAAAGAAGAAAATATTGTACCGACTGGTAATGAYAATAAAGGTTTCGCTGTTCGTACGTTAGGCGTTTTATCGAAAGATGAAATTGCGAAAACAAAAACATTCTTTAACGATAAATACGGTACAGAGCCAAACGTAAGTACAGTTTCGCCGACAATCGGTAAAGAGATTGCACGAAATGCATTCATCGCGGTTCTGATAGCTTCATTGGTTATCATCTTATACGTAAGTATTCGTTTCCGCTTCACATATGCATTATCTGCGGTAATCGCATTRTTACATGATGCRTTCGTTATGATTGTTATGTTTAGTCTTTTCCAGATAGAGGTAGACTTAACGTTTATCGCTGCAATATTAACGATTATTGGTTACTCTATCAATGACTCAATCGTTACGTTTGATAGAAACCG
>NZ_JBFTMA010000160.1:0-7628 GCF_056396725.1 Bacillus sp. 05T31 | reverse complement strand
CCTTAATTGGAGCGCCCTTTTCTAAACCATCTATTAGTCATTCAGGAGCATGTTTTGCACCAAAAACAATTCGTTCAATGTTGGATGCATATAGCACGTACGCAATTACAGAAGAACACGATATGAAAGAAAGTGTTCTTCATGATTGTGGTGATATTACGATGCATGTGACAGATATAAAAGAGAGTCATAACCGAATTGCGAAAACAGTTGGTCACTTGACGAAAGTAAATCCGAAAATGATACCAATCGTTCTTGGTGGTGACCACTCGATTAGTTTTCCGAGTATAACTGGTTTTGCAAATAGTAAAGGGAAGGTCGGTATTATTCAATTTGATGCCCATCATGATTTACGTAATTTAGATGATGGTGGTCCATCAAATGGTACACCGTTCCGTAGTTTGCTAGAAAATGATGTGATTACAGGAAAACAACTCGTTCAAATTGGGATTCGTAATTTTTCAAATGCACGAGCGTACCATGAATATGCAAAAGAGCATGGTGTGACAGTGTATACAATGAAAGATGTAAGAGAGCGAAAAATAAAAGATCTTATTTCAGAAAGTATTGAAGTATTAAGAAAACAAGATGTGACTTCTATTTATATTTCTCTTGATATGGACGTACTAGACCAAGCGTTTGCACCAGGCTGTCCAGCAATTGGCCCTGGTGGGATGGATAGTACAACTTTACTTGATGCAATTGAATTCCTTGGTAAAGAGCCACTCGTTCAAGGGATGGATATAGTAGAAATTGATCCAACTCTTGATTTTAGGGATATGACGAGTAGAGTAGCTGCGCAAGTGATTATGAGTTTTCTTTTAGCGCGAGAAACGATTAGTAAACAGGTTAGTATATAAGCGAAGGATCGTGTGTGAAGTTTTGAAGCAACCGTTTTTGTCATTATATAAAAATACATCGCTACTTATATGTAGTGATGTGTTTTTTTGTTTTACAAGGTATATAAAATTGGAGAAAATGGATGTAGAAATGTAACAAAATCGCGGGTTTTTTAGTGTTTCTGTACAGCTTGAATTTTTATGTGTAAATAAATTGACATAGAAAATAATTTTGTGATATTATAAAAATTTTGCTAAAAAAATAAATGTGTGTTAAGATTGAGAAGGTTACCATATATGGAGGTGGATTATTTGTTTCAAATTGGCGATAACATCGTTTATCCAATGCACGGAGCAGGTATAATTAAAGCCATAGAAGAAAAGGAAATCTCAGGAGAAAAAAGACAGTATTATGTTATAAAAATGTCGGCTAGTAATATGGAAGTAATGATTCCTATGGGGAAAATATTGAATTCAAATATACGACCAGTTACAGATATAAGGGCATTAACAAACATAATAGATATTTTTCAGCATGGGGAATCAGATAGATTACTTACGTGGAAACAAAGGTATAAATTGAACACTGATAAAATAAAAACGGGTAAAATACAAGAAGGTGCTGAAGTTGTACGTGATTTATTACGTATGCAGAAAGAAAAAGCACTTAATGCAAGCGAAAAGAAAATGTTAGATAACGCACATGAATTTTTGATTAGTGAGCTGGGATTAATTGAAGGTATCACAGAAAATCAAATAAAAAGCTTTTGTTAAGATTCATTGTAGATAATGTATTACATCCCAAAAAAGATYTTGAATTTTTTGGGAATATAATTATAGAAAATCAATCATTTCAAAGACATTCAACTCTTTCAAACCACTTTTAGAGCATTAACCTCTTTTGTTATTACTACAATTTAATCCATTTTTATTTTTTAATTTCTTTTACGAATGTTCGAAGTTTAATTAAATAACTCGATAAAATAGTTACTTGATTTTTGCAATCCTGATTCACACTGGCACGGACGAGGAGCCGTAAGGATGAAAGAGAGGTAGGGCTTTCATTGTTTTAGGTATATAAGTTATTATTTTTAGAAGAATACTGAACCACTCCCACTTCTATTGTTAAGAGATTTTCCATATGTGAGGAGATAATAATTGTTTATTTTCTTTATTTAAAAGAGATAAACGAATTGTTAGCCTTATATGGTCAACTAAAAAAGGTTTCCTACTTAGGAAACCTTTTTAATTTTATTTATTCCATTTCAGGATATTTTTGTTTTGTTAGTTATCGGGAAAAAGTAAACAAATGTTACTCCATTACGATAATAGGTTTAATCGTTTTTCCTGTTTTAGAATCTTCAAATGCTTGAGCAATTTCTTCAAAAGAATAGAATTGTACAAACTTATCGAATGGGAATAGTCCTTTTTGATAGAAATTAATTAATTTTGGAATGAATAGTTGCGGTACTGCATCACCTTCAACTACCCCTTTAATTGTAATAGCTTTTACGACAATTTCATTTGTTACGTTTAAAGTTAAATCCTTTTTACCAACAGCAACAGTTGCCATTGTACCTTTTACTCGTAAGCATTGAATGGATTGCAGTGTAACAGTATTTACGCCAGTTGTTTCAAATGAGTAATTAGCTCCACCGTTTGTAATTTCTTTAATTTTGGCAACTGGATCTTCGTTTAAGCTATTAATCGTGTGTGTAGCCCCTAATTCCTTCGCTAATTCTAAACGACTATCATGAATATCAATGGCAATGATTGTAGTACATCCAGCAATTTTAGCTGCCATTAAGCCACTAAGGCCAACAGCACCGGTTCCAAATACAACTAGGCTACTACCTGGTTTTGGCTGTAATGAATTTAGGATCGTACCGCTACCAGTCATAATTCCACAACCAAGTGGTCCTAACAAACGTATATCAACATCTTTTGGTACTTTTACAGCATTATTCTCATCAACCACGGCATGGTATGCGAATGAAGATTGGCCGAAGAATTGAGAAATGTCATTATTGTTAAGATCGTGTATAGGTGTTACATGGCGTTTGTTTTTTCCAGAGAAGTTTAATTCAATCATATTTTCGCAAGCAGCAGCATTACCATCTAAGCAATTTTCACAATGACCACAGTAAGAAAATCCAAGTACAACATGGTCACCAGGTTTAACCGATGTTACATTACTTCCCACTTTTTCTACAATACCAGAACCTTCATGTCCTAAAACAACTGGTTTTGGTGTTGGCATTGTACCGTCTAAAACTGTTGCATCTGTATGACATATACCCGAAGCGATAATTTTTACTAATACTTCATCGTCTTTAATATCGTTTAAGTATACTTCTTGCATATTAAAATCTTTTTCAGGTGTAGAAACGATAGCTTTTGTTTTCATTGTTATCCTTCTTTCTAAAAATTAAATAAGAAAAAATACTTTCAACTATCTAGGAGTCTTTTATTAGTTCCTAAAATTTCGTTGGTATAATTAAAAAACAAATGAATTATTGAAACCTCGTTAGTTTAAGTTTGAACATAGTACATTGGAAACAGGTTCTTTTTGGTTAGTAAATAGTTAAATAATTAATTACCAATRTATTCTATAGTAATAAAACTAGAAGAAAAGAAAACATCCACTTAACAAGTATTTTCCTCATCCACTTACTGAACATAAAAATAGACAGTAGAGTCTTGAATACCAGAACCCTTAAAGTTAAAAAACAGTTATTTTTATTATGCGAATATTCCTACGTAAGAGCGTATAAATTGACGTTACTATCTAAAAGTAAGTATGATGCGATTATAGTAAGAATTTTTTAGGGGGAAGAAAAATGACAAGTGCAAATAATAAAGCTGCAAGTATTTATGAAGGAACAAATATAAACGATTGGGGATCTTTTGAAAATATTGAAGAAACGAAGTTATTTCATCCGATTCAAATTGGATCTTGGTCTCTTCGTAATCGCATAGCGATGGCACCGATGACGAGATGTTTCGCGGATCATGAAACGGGAGTCGTTGGTACTGATGTGGTAGAGTATTATAGAAAACGTGCAGCTGATGGAGTTGGCTTAATTATTACAGAGGGAATCGTCATTAGCCCAAGGGCAAAAGGTAATCCGGGAGTACCAGGGATTTATACACAAGAACAAATCGATTCGTGGAAGCCTGTTACAGAGGCAGTACATAAAGAAGGTGGAACGATTATTGCTCAAATATGGCATGTTGGCCGTATGAGTCATCACGARATAATTGGTGRKCAAATGCCRCAAGCACCKTCTGCTATTGCTGCGGAGGGGAATGTTCCGCGTTTTCGTAAACCATTTGATACACCAGAAGCAATGACAATAGAAGAAATAAAAGAAGTTATCGGTCAATATGCACAAGCMGCAAAKAATGCGATAGAAGCTGGATTTGATGGTGTAGAAATTCACGGTGCACACGGATATTTAATTGACCAATTTACTTATGAATTTGCGAATAAGCGTACTGATAAATACGGCGGTGACTTAAAACAAAGGTTAACGTTTATGAAAGAAGTTGTTCAGGCTGTAATTGAAGCAGTTGGAGCTGATAAAACGCTTCTTCGCTTCTCTGCCTTTAAAGGTGATAATCCTACTTATATGTGGGAACATCCTGAACTTGCAATTGAAACGTTTGTAAATATGTTTAAAGAAGTTGGATTAACGATGATTCACCCTTCAACGATGAATTATACGCAAGTTATTGCTGACGGCAAGAATTTTCATCAATTAGTAAGAAAGTATTGGGATAGTACTATCGTAGGAGTAGGTAATTTGAATCCGAAAGAGGCAGAAGAAGCACTGCAAGAAGGAACAATTGATGTAGTGGCATTCGGAAGACCTTTAATAGCTAATCCAGATTTTGTTCATCGAATTAAAAATGCTGAAAGTTTAGTTGAATATGATGCGAAAGAGCATCTTGCTACATTAATTTGAATAAAGATAAAAGGAGAACACATCAGGTGTTCTCCTTTTATTATGGATTTTCATAGGAGGAAGCGGGATGAGTGAAACGCTACTCGTTATTATTAGTATATTGCTCTTATTGATGTTACTATTAATCATTTTTTTTATTATTACATTTTTTATTAAAAAACGGACGCATCATTCTATATTAAAGTTACATCCATACTTAGGAAGGATGCGTTATTTACTTGAAAAGATAGGACCGGAATTTAGGCAATATTGGTTTGATCATGATACGGATGGAAAGCCCTTTTCACGTTATGATTTTCAAAGTGTAATGTTTCTAGCAAAATACCGTTCAGAAATACTCGGTTTTGGATCAAAACGAGATTTTGATGCATCTGGATATTATATCGCTAATACATTATTTCCGAAATTAACAGATGAATTAAGTGTGAATGTAACGAAAGAACGTGAAGGGAAAAAGTATGTGATTCATAAAGAAGGGTTATTTTCACGAAGAGAAAAATTGACAGCGGATACAACGAATCTTTGGTTATATGAAGAAGACGATGCAATTATCGTCGGTGAAAACCGCAAATATCCGTGGAAACTGTATGGCATGTTTGGCGCATCAGCAACTTCTTACGGTGCGATTGGCGAAAATTATATTTTGGCAAGTGGATTTGGCGCGAAGATGGCTGGCGGTTCGTGGATTAATACGGGGGAAGGTGGTGTAATACCGGAACATTTACATACCGGTGCAAATATCGTTGCGCAAATTGGTCCAGGATTATTTGGATATCGTGATGAGGATGGTAAGTTTTCAATGAAGAAATTTATGGAGAAAGCGAAAGAAAGTAATATTAAAGCATTCGAATTGAAATTTGGGCAAGGTGCGAAAATACGTGGTGGTCATCTAGAGGGACAAAAAGTAAATGAGAAAATTGCTTCTGTTCGGAATGTGCGAGAAGGAGAAACGATTAATTCACCGAATCGATTTCCATTTTTAAAGAATGCAGTAGATACACTTTATTTTATTCAACGTTTGCAAGAAAACGGTGGTAAACCAGTTGGGATGAAGATTGTAATTGGACAGCAGGAACCGTTGGAAGATTTATTCAAAACGATGAAAGAGTTAAACATTTATCCAGATTTCATTACAATTGATGGTTCAGAAGGTGGATCAGGTGCTACGTATAAATCAATGGCAGATAGTATGGGAATACCGCTTATTCCAGCATTACTGACATGTATTGATACAGCGAATCATTACGGTGTTCGGGAAAAATTCAAAGTGTTTGCCTCAGGGAAATTAATTACACCAGATAAAGTGGCAATTGCTTTAGCCATTGGTGCAGATGCTGTAAATTCAGCACGCGGATTTATGATGGCAAGTGGCTGTATAATGGCACTTCAATGTAATTCCGGACAATGTCCATCTGGAGTTGCCACGACGAATCCGCACTATCAAAAAGCGCTAGATCCGTATGAGAAGAAATGGCGAGTAATGAATTATGTTGTTAGTATGAGATATAGTTTGTTCTCACTTGCGGCAGCAGCGGGAGTAAAGAGCCCGCGCCATTTAACGAGAGAGCATATTGTGTTTAAAGATGAGGTRGGGCGGATAGTTCCTCTTTCAGAATTGTTTCCTACTAGTAAATAGAAGATAAGCTATGTTTAATACATTAAAAGTCATACATTCGTATGGCTTTTTTCTTTTAAAATTCAACTAATAAACGAATGAAAATAAGGTGTGAAAAAACGCTATTTTATTTTCTGAATATTTTTACTTTAATTTCTTTTAAAAACCGGGTAATCCACTGGGATAAAGGCGTTTATAAAGGTTTTCACATGTAGTGAAAAGGGCTTGTTCACTTGAAAGAACAAAAAATGTTTGTTAAGGTAGGGAACCATAAGCGAAAACAAGAAAATAGAAAAAGTCATTTTTCGAAATTTTGAATGGCTTATATAACTAAGGGAGAGATTTGGTGAAGATTGAGATTATGGTTTCGCTTGCTATTTATATGGCAGGTATGTTGTATATCGGTTATTGGTCTTATAAGAAGACATCCGATTTATCAGATTATATGTTAGGCGGAAGGGGACTCGGTCCAGCAGTTACAGCTTTATCAGCTGGTGCTTCTGACATGAGTGGTTGGATGCTAATGGGATTACCTGGTGCGATGTATGCAACAGGATTATCAAGTGTATGGATTGCGATAGGTTTATTAATAGGTGCTTATGCAAACTATTTAATCCTTGCCCCGCGTTTGCGAACGTATACAGAAATAGCAAATGATTCAATTACTATTCCAGATTTTTTAGAAAATCGGTTTAAAGATCGTACGAAAATACTTCGTTTTGTCTCCGCTATCGTCATTTTAGTGTTTTTCACATTTTATGCGTCAGCTGGTTTAGTTTCAGGTGGACGTTTGTTTGAGAATTCTTTCAATCTTGATTATAAAATTGGTTTATTTGTAACTGTCGGTGTCGTTGTTGCTTATACATTATTCGGTGGCTTTTTAGCAGTAAGTTGGACCGACTTTGTGCAAGGTTGTATTATGTTTATTGCTCTTGTGTTAGTGCCAATTGTAGCTTTTACAGATGTCGGTGGTGTAACAGAAACATTCAATACGATTAAGCAAGTTGATGCATCGCATTTAGATATGTTTAAAGGTACTACAATTCTTGGTATTATTTCATTTTTAGCATGGGGTCTTGGGTATTTTGGTCAACCGCATATTATTGTTCGCTTTATGGCAATTACCTCTGTTAAAGATTTAAAAACTTCTCGTAGAATCGGTATCGGTTGGATGACGATTTCAATTATAGGTGCAATGCTTACTGG
>NZ_JBFTMA010000159.1:0-7638 GCF_056396725.1 Bacillus sp. 05T31 | reverse complement strand
CAGATGACCTTTGAGAAATTTGCGCCATGTCTTCTGTAGAAGCAGAAATCTCCTCACTACTCGCTGCAATTTCATCTGTAGACATAGATACCGTTTGAATTTGCTCAGATACTTGCTGCACTTTTTCTGTAATTGTTCCAAATACTTTTTCTGTATGCATTACTACTTGAGTACCTGCCTGCACCTCATTATCTACTTTCCCCATCATATGTACCGTATGGTTCGTTGTTCCCATAACTTGAGTAATAAGCTTCTCAATTTGTTTTGCAGAATCACTAGATTGTTCTGCTAATTTTCGCACTTCATCTGCCACAATTGCAAATCCTCTACCACTTTCTCCAGCACGTGCAGCCTCAATTGCGGCGTTTAATGCTAATAAGTTAATCTGAGAGGTAATACCTTGCATAACATCAATGATTTTAACAATTTCTTCTGATTGTTCTTTCATAGTCTCTACTTGTTTCACACCGCTATGTACTGAATTTTGGATTGTATCCATCTGTTGAATCATTTGTTTCATTAATTTGTTACCACTCTCTGCATCTAATGCTGATTGAGCAGACAATTCATTTACAGAGGATGATGTATTCACTATGCTCTGCATTCCTTGTGTCAACTCTTCCATCGCACCCGCAGTTTGTTCCATTGCTTGCATTTGGCTCTCTGCGCCATTGGCAACTTCTTCAATATCCATAGTGATTTTCTTTGCTGCACCGCTAGATACTTCTGATGCAGATACTACTCCGTCTGCATGTTGGAATAAAAGCTGAATATTATTCTCTACTTCTTGCATATTTGTTCTTAGCCCTGCAATCATCTCGTTAAAATCACTTACTAATATACCTAATTCATCTTTAGCATTATAATCACCATGTACAGTTAAATCTCCCTCTTTTGCTCTTTCCATCATACGACTAACCGTTTGTAAAGGAGCAACTATAAGTTTGCTAATAGTATAACTTACTATACATATAATGATTGTAGTAATTACTGCAAGAATGATAAAGGTAATAACGGACCGATCTATCATTTTTTGAGAATCTTTAAATACTTGGTCAGCTAAATTTGAAACATACTCTTCTAAATCTACAGCATAACCAGCTAACTCTACTCCCTTCGGTTTTAAGTCCTTTTGAAATTCGTTTACCATTTGAGATTCATTTGTTCCCTTTGCTTTGTCAAACAACTTCTTATATGTCTCCATATAACTTGGCAAAGATTTCTTCATCTTCTGAAACAGCTCATCCTCTTGCTTACTTAAATTAACGCCATCATCATATTCTTTTAATAAAGAATCATATTTTTTAAGATCCTTTTCAACATTACCAATAATCCCTTCTTTATTTGTCCCCTCATTTTGTGACGTTGTAATTAATTCTAGTAAGTTATATTCTAGTGAATTTTGTGTACGAAGCATTCCTTCTAATAAAACTGCAGAATTTTGATAATCATCTACTACAACCTCTGTATCGTGCTTAATCTTATTAATAGAATTAATTGCTACACAACTCATAATTGCCATGCCCAAAACTGCTAATGAGATAAGTAAGAATAATTTATGTTTCACTTTTAAATTTTGTAAAAAATACATTTTTTCACCTTTATTCCTTTATATATAGATTTTTAGAATTTTATAGCTTATTATTTACAAAATCACAATAAAAAGCAATGATAAATATTCCCAATACCAAACTTATATTTCTATAAAAAAGAAGTAGCATAATCGCTACTTCTTGTTTTTTTGTTTCTCATATTGTTCAAATGTATGAATTCTTTCGAAAATTGGTGGATGTGTATATAAGAAAAACTTCACTAACGCAGGCGGATTCACTTGACTTAAGCTCGTTTTTGATAAATATTGAAAAGTTTTCACACCTGATTTTCCATCTTTCGTCATATCTAAAGCGTATTGATCTGCCGCTCGTTCCTCTATACGAGAAACGTAGTTTGTTGCTGGTTGTGCTGCAAAAGATAATAAAGAGGAAATTAAGAAAAATAAAGGTAAAATTGAGAAACATGCTAATTTTGGAATTTGCAGTGTATCTCCCCATTTTCGAATACACATATTTATAATACGACTAATTAAATACATACCTATAAACGATAGCAACACATAGCTCGCAACGCCCCAATATATATGTTTCATTACGTAATGTCCCATTTCATGAGCCATTATAAATAAAATCTCTTTATCTTTTAATTGCTTAAGTGTTGTATCCCACATTACAATACGGGCGTTAGGGCCAATTCCCGTTACGTACGCATTTAACGAATTCGTTTTTTCCGACATATTTACTTCATATACGTGTTTAGCTGGAATATCAGCTTTATCTGCGATCGCTAAAATTTTCGTTTCTAATTCCTTATTTTTCAGCGTTGAAAAATCATTATAAAGTGGATCAATTACAACAGGTTGCACAAACGTTAAGAAAATCGTAAACGGAACAGAGAGCGCCCATCCTGCTAGCCACCATCTCTTCGGAAATTTACGGATGAGCCATAACAGAACCGAAACAATGAGTAACATAGTCGCATAGTTCACCCAAAAATCGATGACATGATCTTTTATCCAGCTTTGTGTGCTTTGCGTAGATATTCCGTAATCAACGGATACTTTACGCCCGATCCATTGCATCGGTAATGCAAGAACTGTTGTTAGTAGTGATAAATAAAAGAAATAAATCGCAACTTGTAAGACATTTATTTTGGTCGTTTCCTTCGACCATTTCTCAAACTTTTTTGAAATACCGAGCACAAGTACAAACAATAAAATAATCCATTCAAGAGGCGTCGCTAAAAAGAACAGTAAGTTTTTCACGCGCGAATAATCTTGGCTTAGCGTAAGCTCCCTCGCATTCATAAAAGTTTCTGGATCTGCACTCGTTCCTTTATACATGTCCGGAATGAGTTCATGATTCCATCCAAATAAATACCAATATATAAGTAACGCAAACCCAACGTACAAAAAAAACGACCACCCAATAACTTTCCTCACGCTATTCCCTCCTCTATGCTGCCTGTCTATTATTATTGTAAGTTCGTACATGCTAAATTAGAACAAGCTTATTATGAGAATTGCTCGAGAGCCTTCTACTTACATAAAAAACTCTTCTATATAAGAAGAGTTTCACCTACCTTTAGACACTTTATTCGCTTCATAATCTGGGATAAGAACTGCACTGGCAAACCGCCTTTTAGATAAAATAAAGAGCCTCTCCTTAAGGAAGTACATCTATTAACAAACTAAAATCTTGCAAAGAAAAWGAACTATATTTCATAATACCTTGTACAGTTAGAAGTAAAATAAGACCCATCACACACATATAATTAATACTTTCTTCATGCTTTTTCTCAGCAACTACTCCGCCCGTTATACATAAAATCCCTAATAAATGGAGCGCTAAATACATAAAAAAGTAAGCTTCCTCCCAGCGAAGAACAACATTTACTGTCGTAATCAATACTAAACTCAGTACAATCAAATAAAAAAACTTATTTGACGATATTGTTTCATTCATATAATTTTATACATCCCTTTCAAATTTCGAATTAATAATGATTTAGTTTTCATAAAGTGAAACTTTAATCAGTGGGGGTTTTGTTCATCCCCACTGATTATTAGTTGAACCAATCGGGCGTTTACGGACAGTTAATCTCCCACCTAACTTCTTTGCTCCAGTCGAATTTTGAGGTGGGAGTTTTACTGCCCGTTAATGCGGGATAAAATAAAAGTCCCCATCACTTTCTCAAACATTTTATGAGCCCTAACATAATTCACTTCATTTTTTACATACTGTCTGAAGATGCGCTTCATCATTTCTTCTATAATAAAGCTGACTATTATTAATGTCCCTAACACGATAAAAAGAAAAATAATATTTCCTGTATCATTATTGATGGAAAAGTACTTGTATCTAATAGAAGTACAATAATCTATCATTTCCTTCAATATTTTCTCAAACATCTTCTCTACCTTACTTATCTCCTGCTATACTCGAAAAGCTCTTTTCCTTCTCCGCATATATAACAGGCACTTCTTTACTCCAATATTTGCGRTTMACAAATAAAAAGATGAGYACTAAGTTTAATCCTGTCATAAAAATAATTAATCCTGGAAAGAATKTCGTATAGTTCGAAAAATCGGCAAAACTCATTATCTTTTCTCTACTTACTAAAAAAGAAGAACTAAGCACAAGCGCATTGTTTAACATATGAATAGCAATTGGCATGAGTAAGCTTTTCGTACGAATATATACAATTGATAGTACGATGCTAAACACAACTGCACCAAGGAAATCAACATGTAAGCAAGCAAATAAAAGTGCTACAACGACCATTGCTATACTAGTACCCCATTTTGCTGCAAAACGCTGCAGTAAAAACCCTCGAAAAACAAACTCTCCGACAATAGGCGCGATAAATACAACCCTAATAAATTGAAATACATATCCCCCGGTACTATCTATAATCGGTTCATGCAAGGCATTCATAATAAAATCTGGTGTAATCCATGCAAAGCTGTACATATATAAAATAAGATAGCCGTAACTAAACATACAAAGCATAATCGCGATGTACAAAACTTGCACTAGGTTAAATGTTTCGTTTCTATTAATAAATAATGAAAATGAAACACGATGCTTTCTATATCCGTAAAAAAGCCATATTATTGGAAGGATATAAAATATAAGCATATTTATAAAAGATGAATTCTGTATATGAAATGTATTTTCTAGCACTTCATTACTACTTCGTGCTATTAAAATTAGTAATGCAAATACAATTAAAAAATATCTAGCTCGCATCGTTTGAAACGGATTCACATTCATCTCCTCCCCATGTTACTTTTATCATATCATTTGAATCTTAATTTTTTGTGAAAGAAAACCTTAAAATTTCCTTAAAAATTCCATAAGTTACAAAAAGATGATATGATATTCGAGGAAATTAGGAGGGATTCATATGTATCACGCAAATATTCTACTCATTGATGATGAAACAGCAATTTTACAATTACTAACTACCATTCTTGAAAAAGAAGGTTTTTCTCATATTACAACTGCAACATCTGCGGAAATAGCCTTATCTCTCACCGAGCAAAACAATTACGATTTAATTATTTTAGATGTAATGCTTCCTGGACAATCCGGTTTTGACATTTGTCCAATCCTTCGCCAAAAAACGGATTGCCCTATCTTCTTCCTAACAGCAAAAACATCTGATGTAGATAAAATYTCCGGATTTTCATACGGTGCGGATGATTACATTACGAAACCATTTAATCCACTAGAAGTAGTCGCTCGTATGAAAGCTCAACTCCGAAGACATATGAAACAAAACATACAAGAACAAAGAATATACTCCTTTTCTTTTGGGAGATTTGAAATTGATCAACATTCTGCGGAACTAACAGTAGATGGAAACGTTGTCGAATGTTCCGCTCAACTCTTTCAACTACTACTATTCTTTTGTGAGAATCCGAACTACGTATTTTCGAAGGAAGAATTATATGAAAAAGTTTGGGGAGCACCTGCCTATAATGGAGATGATAATACTGTTATGGTTCACATTCGAAAACTACGTGAAAAAATTGAACAAGATCCAAGTAAACCAGAATACATAAAAACAGTTCGTGGACTTGGCTATAAGTTCATTACAAAGTAGGTTAAAGATATGAATTTTAATAAACGACTTATAATCCAGTTTATTTTACAACACGTTTTTGTCTTAGTTACGTTACTTATCGCAGTAATTGCTTCTTTTTCTTATTTAATTTTTCTTCTTAATAGTACTTTATATGAACCTAATATTTCTGATTATGATACCTTTACAATCTCCGAATATATTTCTTCTGAAGACAATAACATTACTTTAAAATCTGAGGTAAAAGATTTAATAACAGAAAAGAGTGATTGGCTTCAAATTGTAGATGAAGATGGAAAGGTCCTTTACAACTTTAATACGCCTAACGATGTTCCGACCTCTTACACAAAGACATCCTTACTTACGTATTTACAGAATAGTAACAACAATATTTATAAATTTAACTATTGGGAAATTAAATTAGAAAAGAAACCAGTGATCGTTATTTACGGTGCCAAACTAAAAAGTAATGCATTACTAAAAACGATACAACAAGGACACCCTTCTTTATCATTAAATGAATTTGCATTAACTGAACAAGAAAAACAATTACTTTCTAAAGAAAAAGCAACACTGCAAATATTTAATAACAATGGCGAAGAAGTTTTTTCCTATCCAACTGGGAAGAAAAAAACATTTTCGGCTATAAAAACGGCTCTTAATGAAAAAGAACCGTGGAATTATAAAGAAAATACATCTAGTTTTTACGATTCAAATAGCGGTCATCTCGTCGTTGTATCCGCCCCAAACGCTCATTATTATCCAGATGATGAATTAGATGATATATTTACCAAGAAACTTCTAATCGGATGCAGCTTAATCCTCCTTATTGTGTTTGCTTATTTAGTCATTCTTTCAATTTGGTATGGAAATAAGTTTGGAAAGCCTTTATTACACACGATGCACTGGCTTAAAAACATAGCCGGAGGAAAATATGAAGAACCTGTTAGTAAAAAAGGCAAACCTGTTCGGTTTCGGCGCTCCGGTAAAGAAAAATGGTCGTTCCGCATATTTAAAGATGTTACAAACTCACTAGAGCACCTTTCTATTACTTTGAAAAAGAACGATGCAATGAGAAAAGTACTGCAACAAACACGTGAAGAGTGGATTACCGGCCTGACGCATGATCTAAAAACACCGCTTAGCTCTATATACGGCTATGCATTATTACTAGAATCGAAGCAATATAATTGGACGGATCAAGACATTCAACAATTTGGCCATGTAATGAAAGAAAAATCTCAATATATGACTACATTAATTGACGACTTAAGCTTAACATATCAATTAAAAAATGATACTCTTCCTGCGCAACAYGTAAATGTTGAAATTAATCAGTTCGTCCGAAAAGTACTATTACAATTTATTAATAACCCGACACTACAAAATCAAAACATTGAATTCGTGCCAAGTTCAAGCAAAATCCAATATTTTATTGAAGAAAAATGGTTCCAACGTATTATCGAAAACCTACTCGCAAACGCTGTAAAACATAATAATGAAACGACAAACGTAATCGTAAAACTTTCGCAAAATGCAAATTCATTTACACTATCTATTTCAGATAATGGAAAAGGYATGGATGATAAAACGAAAGAACTTCTATTCGAGCGATATTACAGAGGAACGAATACAGAAGAAAGCAACATCGGAACTGGACTTGGTCTCGCCATTACAAAACAGCTCGTTCATGCCCATAACGGAACGATTTTCATTGATAGTGAAGTTGGAAAAGGAACGACGATTATACTTGTGTTTCCATTTAGTTCGTAGGAAAAGGTGCTTTTATAAAGCACCTTTCTCTTTTCGGAGCAGCGTGCTAGTAAATGAAATTATATCGACTTAACTACAAAATACGAAAATAGTAGCAACTTATTAATAAGAGAAGACCGTCCAAAAATACCTTTTGGACGGTCTTACTATTATTTCTTCTTCACCGGTATCCAAAGCTCAATTTGAGCAAATTCACTTTTATCTGCATGGGAACGCTCATCG
>NZ_JBFTMA010000158.1:0-15955 GCF_056396725.1 Bacillus sp. 05T31 | reverse complement strand
CAAGGAGGGTAGCTATCATTCATAGGGACATCGTCTTTAAAGGTTTCATTTATGCAAACAAAACACTTGGAAAGACAATTATAAGAAAGTTGAAAACAAATGATGCACACATTTCTCTAAGGGATCCTATTGAAGATGAGAGATAAGAAATATGTGGAACCTTGTTTACATATTTTATTATAAAGATGTTTCGTTAATGTGGTGTAAATATTAGGTGAAGGTTATGTAATTTTAAAGTTAATGAATAGGAGAGGAAGGATAGCAGAAAATAAAAAAAGAGGCTGAGATTACTCAGCGCTCTTCTTTTCTTCTTTAATAGCTGTCTTTACTTCACCAGTTTTGATCTTGTTACTTTCAGAGAAGCGAAGTAAGTCACCTTCAATGATTTTGTCAGACATGTTCAATTCATTTTGGGCACGATCAATTAATGGTTGAGATTCTTCTTTCGGTAATTGCATAACTTCGCCAGTAGTACGGTCGTAGAATGTACTGTTCGTGTACATGTACTTATCTGTAACGAAGCTACCGTCACGAAGAACAACGAATCCTTTATTKTCTGGTGAGAATACATCATGACCGAATTGAATTTGATTCGTAGAATCTACACCAAGTAAGTTTAGAATTGTTGGCTTAATGTCAATTTCACCAGTTGGTTTTGAAATTGTTTTACCTTCTTTTTGACCTGGAACGTGAATAAACATCGGTGTTTTTTGTAAGTTCATATGGTCAAATGTAGTGATTTCTTCTTTTCCTAAGAACTGTGCCATTGCACGGTTATGGTTTTCAGAAATACCATAGTGATCACCGTAGAATACGATAACTGAGTTGTCGTAAATACCTTCTGCTTTTAGACGCTCAATAAAGTGTTTCATTGCTTCGTCTAAATAGCGAGCAGTTACCATGTAACGGTCAAATACGCCATCACCAGAATTGTATTCATCGATTAATTTCGTACTGTCATCATAAGTGAATGGGTAATGGTTTGTTAAAGTAAGGAAGCGAGTATAGAACGGTTGCTTCACTTCTTTTAACATATCGATAGATTGATCGAAGTATTCGATATCYTTTARTCCCCARTTTAATTTTGTTTCTGGCGTAATYTTGTAGTCAAGYTCGTTGTAGTAACGATCATAACCAAGTGCCGGATACATAATGTTACGGTTCCAGAAYGTTGCGTTATTCGCGTGGAATACTGATGTGTGATATCCTTGCTGACGCAAAATTTCTGGAGTTGCTGTATATTCGTTATTACCGTGTGTAAAGAATACAGCACCACGGTCTAGTGGATACATTGAAGTATCTACTAAGAATTCAGCATCAGACGTTTTACCTTGCCCAGTTTGATGGAAGAAGTTATCGAAGTAATAACTTTCTTTCGCAAATTGGTTTAGGAATGGTGTAACTTCTTGTCCGTTAACTTGCGCACCAATTAAGAATGTTTGTAATGATTCAAGAGAGACAACAATTACGTTTTTCCCTTTTGCAGTACCAAACATATTTGGATCTGGTTTACTTTGTGTTGTTTTCACGTAGTTTTCTGTTTCTTGTAATTTACTACCATCAGCAAACGCTTTTTGTGAACTTGATTTTGCTTGTAAGCCAAGATCGTATGCTTGGTGTACATATAATCCTAAGTTTTTAACAAGCATAACGCGGTCGAATGAACGTGTTAATAGTTCTGGACGCTCAGCTTCTGCAAATCCTAGGTTTACGCAGAAAATAGCAACCGTTGACACGAAGTATAGAGAACGCATCGGACGCGCTACACGTTCTGTCGGTGCAAAATCTTTCTTCTTCTTCAATAGAACGAAGAATACGATAATATCCGCAAATGCAAGGATGATTTTGTAGTTAAATAATTCTTTCACACTAGAACCTAAACTTCCGAAATTAGACGTTTGTCCTAGTACTGGTAAAGTAACGAAGTCGTTGTAGAATCCGTAGAACATTACGTTACCAACAAGAATGAACGTTAAGATAAAGTTAATTCCTAGTGCTATATAGTTACGTTTTTTCCCTTTTGCAAATAATGCAAGACCCACAAACAGTAATGATGCTGCTAATGGACTAATGAATAAAATGAATTCTTGCATGAAAGATTCAAGTTTTAAATCGAAGCTAGTGCGTGTAATGATGTAGGATTTTAGCCATACGGCCAAAGCTACGAATAAAGTRAAACGCACATTTTGAAATTGTGATTTCATGGTTTCTTTCATTCATTTCCACCCTTTCTCTATCAGGCTTGGTCGATTTTGGAGCGAAAAATGTTAAAATAAAAAATACATAGTTTTCTTGGCCATAATTAGAGTTTCTATATTCACCCATATACGACTTTAACTATGCATACCCTTTTTGGTTTCTTGTGCTGCTCATAAGCATAACGTCATTTCTGTATTATACAACAAAATTCATTTCTGAGAAACACTATAACATTTTACATTTTTTGTATGTGATTTGTCACTACCAGAGAAAACTTTAACATTCGTTTATATGCTCGTCAACTAGAAAATATAACAAAAATAGAAAAGAATGTTAAGCGGAATTGAAAGTTTTTTGGTTGAGAAATATGGAATAGAAATCTTTAAGTGGTTGTCTAGAAAACTATTATATGAAGGAAAATATGAAAAAATTAACGAACACTTGTTCTTTTTGGTTTTGTTTGTTACAATGAAATTTCATTGATAGATTATGTGTAATTTTGATGAACTTTTACTGATAACATAACATATTGTAGCTTATTTCTTTTGAAAATAGGGAGGCTTTTGAATGAAACAAAAATTTTCAGTTGAAGCGTTTTGGAAGAAAATAAAACATGTTGCGAAGCAGGCAGGGCAGTCGGTAATCTATGCGAGTTTATTGTTGTTTTACGTGTTGCAAAGACCGGATGTTCCAAAACGAGTGAAAATTATTGTAATCGGAGCACTTGCTTATTTCATTGCACCGATTGATGCCATTCCAGATTTCATTGCTGGAGTCGGTTATACGGATGATTTAGGTGCGTTAATGGCCGCACTATTACAAGCATCGATATACGTAAATGAAGATGTGAAAGATAAGGCACGAGTGAAGTTGGCAGAATGGTTTGGTTCGGATATAGACACATCATTTATCGATCAAAAATTAGATCAATAGGTGAGAACTGTCATAGGATGACAGGGCGAACGTAAGCGAGGAAGTGCATTATGCCATCAGGAAGAACGCATACGAAAATAAACTTAATATCCCTTCCGGTTGTTTTGTTTATGCTCTTTTCGTATGGATTAACAAGTTTTGATTTTTTATTAACTTTTGCAATTGGCTTTTTAGTAGGTACTTCATTTCTAACACCGGATTTAGATACGTACAGTAATGCGTATAATAAATGGGGATTCCTCCGTATTTTTTGGTATCCATATAGGAGCGTAATGCCCCATCGTTCCTTCTTCACACATACGATTATAATTGGTGATATTATTCGTATTGCATACATGTTAATCGTGTTTTCTCCGTTTTTATTCCTATTAAATATAATCGCATTCGGTGGAAATTTAATAGAAATTGCGAAGGAACACGAGGTTGGAATTGTAACGTTTGTAATGGGGATTGTTGTGGCGAGTACGCTCCACATTATAGCGGATAAAGCGAATACGCGCCGAAAGAAAATGATGAGAAAAAAGAAGAAACGTAGAAGATAAAAAAAMCGTCCCAAAAGGTATTTTGGGACGKTTTTTTCTTATTAATAGGTAGGTTATTCTTGTCGTATTTTGTAGTTAAGTCGATATTCMTTGTCGAATCGCCGATAAAATTTCATTTACGATCATGCGACATTAATTTTTGGACAGTTCCTTTTTAATCAAACGTTTGTTTAAAACTAAGCTTTCAGTATCTTAATACCTTTCACGATATTCCAAATGAAGTAGTATAAGCTAATGATTCCGCAAATGCATAAGACGATGATTGCCCCAATTCCAAGTGTTACGTCTGGTTGATCAGATCCGATGCCCATAATTCCTAAAATAACTAATCCAATAAATGAAGCGATGCTTGGAACGATATGTGTCCATAGAGCACGTTTCGCATGTGGTTTCGTTTCAGAATCGCCCACAATCCACACGATAATAGGGAATAAGATAGGTGCAAATAATACACTAAAGTATGATAAAGCTGCTAATATTTTGTTTCCGTTCATATATATCACCTCATAAGTAATGTCCGTTGTTATACTTTTAGTATGCGATAAATTTGGCAACCTTCCTATCGATTAACATTACAAAAACGTGACGCTTTTGTAAGATTTCCTTTTCAAATGATGAAATTTTCGAAAAAATCTTTTTAAATGAAAATTGTTGTGATAAAATTATTGAAAACGTTTTCTTAAACGTTTTGTATTTTTTAGACTTAAAGGTATGATGACCTGGTAGTCTATTGATAAGGTTATATCTTATTTAAAAGGGGATTCTTTAGGGGGAGAGAACAATGAACACATGGACACAAGTTTACGATCCGTTCGGTAACATTTGGATTTCGGCAGCAGTCGCACTTATTCCAATCATCTTTTTTTTCTTAGCTTTAGCGGTTTTCCGCATGAAGGGGTATGTGGCAGGATTTATTACAGTTGTATTAACGATTTTGGTGGCGTTATTTGCGTATAAAATGCCATTCACAATGGCAATGGCAGCGACCGGATACGGTTTCTTATACGGATTATGGCCAATTGCGTGGATTATCATTATGTCAGTATTTTTATATAAAATTTCTGTGAAAACAGGTCAATTTGATGTCATTCGTGCATCTGTATTATCCATTACGAATGACCATCGTTTACTCGTTATTTTAATTGGATTTTCATTTGGAGCATTTTTGGAAGGGGCAGCAGGATTTGGTGCACCAGTAGCGATTACGGCAGCGCTTCTTGCAGGCCTTGGGCTAAATCCTTTATATGCAGCAGGTCTTTGTTTAATCGCAAATACTGCACCAGTAGCGTTCGGAGCGATGGGGATTCCGATTACAGTTGCTGGACAAGTAACAGGCATTGATCCGCATAAAATTGGACAAATGGCTGGGCATCAATTACCGTTCTTATCTTTATTTGTTCCGTTCTTTATCGTATTTTTAATGGATGGCTTTAAAGGAGTAAAACAAACGTGGCCTGCTTTATTTGTAGCGGGTAGTTCATTTGCGATTACACAGTTTATTACAGCGACGTTTTTAGGACCAGAACTTCCGGATATTACGTCAGCGCTTGTAAGTTTAGTAAGTTTATCGCTATTCTTAAAAGTTTGGCAGCCGAAAGAAATTTATCAAACTAAGCAAGCGAATAGTGAAGTAGCAGCAACGACGACGGCGACGGCGACGACATCTATGCCGAAACTAACGGTAGGAAAAGTAGTAAAAGCATGGTCTCCGTTCATTATTTTAACTGTGATGGTAGTCATTTGGAGCCAAAGTTTCTTTAAAGCATTATTCGCTCCGGGCGGCGCTTTAGAAAGTCTCGTATTTAAAGAACTAAAAATGCCAATTCTATCTATTGGATTCGTATTAGGATTCGCATTTATCGCAAACTATTCTGGTCTATCTTCTACATTAGCGTTAGCACTTGCAGGAACTGGCGGACTATTCCCGTTCTTCTCACCATTCTTAGGATGGATTGGCGTATTCTTAACAGGATCAGATACGTCAGCGAACGCACTGTTCTCGAATTTACAAGCAATTACAGCGCAGCAAGTCGGTGTATCTGAAGTGCTTCTTGTTGCAGCAAATACAACTGGCGGTGTAACAGGTAAAATGATTTCTCCGCAATCAATTGCGATTGCTTGTGCGGCAGTTGGACTTGCTGGGAAAGAGTCAGATTTGTTCCGCTTTACATTGAAGCATAGTTTATTCTTCGTTACTATTGTTGGGATTATGACGTATGTGCAGGCTTATTATTTAACTTGGATGATTCCGTAAACAACAAAAGAAATAACCTTTGCATTTTTCAGATTATAGTGTATGATGGGAAAGTATTGAAAATTAAATCAGTGATAAACTAGGGGTGCCTAACGTATGCGTAGGCTGAGAGAGAAGCGTGTGAACTTCTTAACCCTTTGGACCTGATCTGGCTCGTACCAGCGTAGGGAAGTTAACGGCTTTACATAATKATGTCTTTATGAGCCAGGTCCTTATTCTTTTATGGACCTGGCTCTTTTTATTTTGGCATGCGCTGGCCATATCTCGTCCTTGTCACGAACAGGGGGGCAACAAAGGTTATGAAACAGTCTGTTTCAGCTGAGCAAATTGAATTGAAATCGAGTTTACCAGGAAGTAAGAAAGTGTATGTGGATGGAACACGTGAAGGTATGAAAGTACCAATGCGCGAGATTGAACAAAGCGATACGAATGGTGTTCAAAATCCGCCAATCCGTGTGTATGATACGAGTGGACCTTATACAGATCCAGAGTATAAAGTGGAGCTGGAAAAGGGGTTGCAGGCGCCGCGCCACTCTTGGACCTTGGGGCGTGGTGATGTGGAAGCTTATGAAGGACGCGAAATTAAACCTGAGGATGACGGTGTGAAAGTGGCTTCAAAACATACACCTGTTTTCCCGCAAATGGATCGTAAGCCGCTTAGAGCGAAGCAAGGTGCAAATGTTTCGCAAATGCATTATGCGCGTAATGGCATTATTACGTCTGAGATGGAATATGTTGCGATTCGTGAAGGGGTAGAGCCTGAATTTGTTCGTAAAGAGATTGCAGAAGGTCGTGCGATTTTGCCGGCGAACATTAACCATCCTGAAGCGGAACCGATGATAATTGGACGTAATTTTCACGTGAAGGTAAATGCAAATATCGGAAACTCTGCTGTATCGTCTTCTATTGCAGAAGAAGTAGAGAAGATGACGTGGGCGACTCGCTGGGGTGCAGATACGATTATGGATTTATCTACAGGTAAAAACATTCATACAACACGTGAGTGGATTATTCGTAATGCTCCGGTACCAGTTGGAACTGTGCCAATTTATCAA
This sequence comes from Bacillus sp. 05T31, assembly GCF_056396725.1. Classification (NCBI taxonomy): domain Bacteria; kingdom Bacillati; phylum Bacillota; class Bacilli; order Caryophanales; family Bacillaceae; genus Bacillus; species Bacillus sp. 05T31. The sequence goes on along the minus strand of NZ_JBFTMA010000158.1, from coordinate 8,972 downwards.
GCGCTTGAAAARGTAAACGGAATTGCAGARGATTTAACGTGGGAAGTATATCGTGATACGTTAATTGAGCAGGCGGAGCAAGGCGTTGATTACTTCACGATTCACGCTGGTGTATTACTTCGTTACATTCCAATTACTGCAAAGCGTATGACAGGTATTGTTTCGCGCGGTGGTTCGATTATGGCGCAGTGGTGTTTATTCCATCATAAAGAAAACTTCCTATATACTCACTTTGAAGAGATTTGTGAAATTATGAAGCAGTACGATGTTTCGTTTTCTCTTGGAGATGGATTACGTCCAGGTTCTATTGCAGATGCAAATGACGAAGCGCAGTTTTCTGAGCTTGAGACACTTGGTGAATTAACAAAAATCGCTTGGAAACATGATGTGCAAGTTATGATTGAAGGACCTGGGCATGTACCGATGCATTTAATTAAAGAAAATATGGAGAAAGAACTTGATATTTGTCAGGGTGCGCCGTTCTATACACTTGGGCCGTTAACGACAGATATTGCACCAGGTTATGATCATATTACTTCAGCGATTGGTGCTGCGATGATCGGCTGGTTTGGAACGGCGATGCTTTGTTATGTAACCCCGAAAGAACATTTAGGTTTACCGAACAAAGATGATGTTCGCGAAGGGGTTATTACGTACAAAATCGCTGCGCATGCAGCCGATCTTGCGAAAGGGCATAAAACGGCTCATCAGCGTGATGATGCACTTTCAAAAGCACGATTTGAATTCCGTTGGCGCGACCAATTTAATTTATCTTTAGATCCTGAACGCGCGATGGAGTACCATGATGAAACGTTGCCAGCAGAAGGGGCGAAAACAGCGCATTTCTGTTCAATGTGTGGCCCAAAGTTTTGTAGTATGAGAATTTCACATGATATTCGTGAATATGCGAAAGAAAATGACTTAGAAACGACAGAAGCAATTGAAAAAGGAATGAAAGAGAAAGCGGTAGAATTCAAAGAAACTGGTAGTCACTTATATCAATAACACGTTACACCTCTTTACTTGATTGATCACACTGTACCTAACTTAAATATAGAAGAAGCCCCCTTTGCTAAGACGGTAGCAAAGGGGGCTTCTGTCGTCTAYCCCGCTATTTGTGGGCAGTAAAACTCCCACCTCAAAATTCGGCTGGAGCAAAGAAGTTAGGTGGGAGATAAACTGCCCGTAAACGCCCGATTGGTGCGGGCTAATAATCAGTGGGGGATGAACACCCACCCACCTTATAAAGTTTCACTTTATAAGGTGAAGAATAATTGTACCCAGTAGTATAAGAGGAATAATGTGACGACTGTTGTGAGTGGGATTACGATGAGAGATACGCTTAAATAATCTTTCCATTTCACTTTAATTTTGTTTTGTCTTAAGATATACATCCAAATGAGGGAAGCTAGTGTACCGATTGGTAATAATAGTGAACCGATGTCACTACCGATGATATTTGCGAGATAGATAGTTTTTAATGTGACTGGATCTAGTCCCATTTCTGTTAATGTGATTGTACCAATCATAAGTGCAGGGTGGTTATTGAAGACGTTAGAGAGGAGGGAAACGAGTCCGCCCATTGCAAAGCTGGCATAGAGTAGATGCTGACTTACAACTGGTTCGAGCCAATGGACAAGCGCCGCTGTTAATCCTGCGTTGTGAAGCCCGTAAATAATTACGTACATAGAGAAGGCGAAAATTAAAATGTGCCACGGTGTCTTTTTCAAAATATCGACTGGGTTTGTTCGTAAGTAGTACCATCTCCAGATGAGAAGAACGAGTGAACCGAGTACGGCAACGATTTCGATTGGAATCGATAAGAAGGATGCAACGAATAGAAGACAGCGCATAAGGAAGACGAAGCCTAATACTTTTAACATGAATTTCGTACGTTTTTGTTTCGTATTAACAGAATTTTGTCCTTTTAACGGATGGAAGTTTTTCGTGAAGAAAATTTCTTCAATATCATATGAAGAAACAGGTAATCTTTCTGGAAGTTTTTTCTTTAAAACTGTATACATGAGCCATGACATAAACAGTAGTCCTAGTGTTGCAGGTACAAACATCATAGCGGTATGCATATAAAGAGTCATGTGGACGATATTTAATGCAATTAAGTTTACAATATTACTTACACCAATTGGTGCACTAGATGCAGTGGCGATTAAAGCACCGCTTAATAAATAAGGGATTTGTTGATGAGGTTTTAATTGAAGGTTTTTCAGAAGTAAAATCAAAATCGGTGTTGTAATTAAAATACTACCGTCGTTATTGAATAAAAGAGTCATAAGAAAACATAATAATTGAATATACCAGTATAAGCGTCGTCCGGAGCCCTTTGCTAAATTTGCAAGTTTTGCTGCGGACCAGTGGAAGAAGCCGAAGCTTTCTAATATAACCGCCATAACGATGGTCGCTAATATCGTTATAGAGGCACCGCCGATTTTACTTATAATGTCCATGACGTCTGGTTTGGATACAAGTCCAGTAATGAGGATAATGCTAGCGCCGACTGCTGCCGGCCATGCTTCATTTATACCACGAGGGCGCCRAAAGATAACAATCATCGTTAAGAAAAATACAATAATAGTAATCCATATTTCAATGCTCATATTTAACCTACCTTTCTATTTTCYCTTGAACAAATGTAGCTTGTCTCAAGTTTATATAGCATTATATTCAAAAGAAAATAAGAAGAACTAGGCATCTACCTTAATCTAGTGAATATGTGTATTTTGAGCAATAAGGCAAGTATAAGGAGTAGTGTAATAACTATTAGGAGAGGAGTCTAATAAATGAGGGGCATTCTATGTGTGAATGCCCCTCATTTACTATTTTCCCTTTAAAAATGTTCGATCTTTTAAGAATAAATTCCAGAAGAAAATAAATCCTGGTAGTAAAATTGCAATCCCGATTGCGTAAAGAATAAGAAGTGCATAGAATGTTTCGACCGTCGTAAAGCTTGTAAATACAGTTACGTCCGGGTAAATGATATAAGGTAAATGGGCGACGCCGTAAGCGTAGCTTGCAAATGCATATTGAGCGACGACAGCTAAAACTGCAATGCGAGGAAAGCCTAGTGTGCCATATTTCTTATTTGTCCACCAAAGGGAAGAGTATCCGATAACAAATAAAATGATAGAGACTGTAAACCATGGGAATTGCTTTATTAGTCCTTGCATAAGCCAGTGTGTTTCAGGGTCCATTACAACGAGAGCGATAATAGCAGTCACGAGCGTTGCAGGACCAAGTATGATGGCATTTCTTCTATAAATTCGGTACGTATCTTCAGAACCTTGTTCCCTAGCAAAATCAGCAAGAAAGAGAGATGATAGAAATAGTTCCGAAGTTAGTCCGAAGAGCATGTAACAATAAATAACAGGACTAGAAAGAAGTTTTCCGTAAAGGAGTACTTCTTTTCCTTCAGACATCGTAATATAGGCACCTTCTGTAACTGGCAGAACGGTAATTAATAGAGCTGGGATTAAGAGCCCGGTAATACCTGAAATAATCCGAAGAAGGTGTTGGTATTTTGGCAGGGAGTAAGCAAATACCATAAATGTACTACGAATCGCAACGAGTACTAAAATTAACATAACTGGTACAAACATAACGGTTGCAAGGGTAAAGGCCGCTTTTGGGAAGAAACCGAGAAAAGCAACGACGACAAAGACAAGAAACGTATTTGTTACTTCCCAAGTTGGTGATAAGTACCGATTAGCAAGCTTGGCAGCAAGCGTCGGGTGTTTAGCGTATACCATGCCCCAAAAACCAGCTCCAAAATCAATAGAYCCTARTATGCTATATACGAAAATAAGAGCCCATAAGATGATGATTGCAATGCTTTCCTCATGCACGAGAATCGCCTCCTTCGTGATGTAAATCATTCTTTAACGGATGTTTCTTAAAGAATGTCCGTAGTACAAAGACTGTTAAAATACCGAGTCCGATATATAAAATGATGAATAAAACAAATAAAGGACCGACGAAATCAGCGCGCGTAGAAGCATCTACCGTGCGTTGCATGCCATAAATTGTCCATGGCTGACGACCACTACAACTAAAAATCCATCCGAATTCAATACCGAGCAACATAACGGGTCCACAGGCGGCAGCTCCCCAAAGAAGCCACTTCGGTAACTCTACTCCTTTTTTTCGGTAAACAAAGTACCAATATAAGAGGGCAATAGCTGCAACTGCAAAGGTAAAGGCAGCRGTGCCRACCATTAAATTGAACAGTGTATGTGTGTAAAATGGTGGCCATGTTTCTTGCGGGAATTCMTTTAGMCCTTTTACAACGGTGTTAGGGTCTAGTCCCACTAATAAGCTAAGCATGTTCGGAATTTCAAGGGCATAGTTTAGTTCAAGTGTGTTAGGGTCCACAACCCCGCCAATCGATAAAGGCGCGTGTGATGTCGTTTCAAACAAAGCTTCAGCAGATGCTAGTTTTTCAGGTGAATGTTTATGTAAGGCAATAGCAGATTCGTGTCCTGAAAGCCACATCGTAGCACCTGTGATAAATGTAACGACAAGCCCTAACAGTAATCCTTTTTTATGGTAAGCAATTTCACGAGCAMTTAAATTTTTCTTTAATAATTTAAATCCAGCGATAGAAGCAATAACAGCTGCTCCAGTTGTATAGGCCGTAATAACGACGTGGAATGCACTTGTGCCAAAGCTCGGATTAAAGAAAGCTTTCCACGGATCAACGTTAAAAACTGAGCCATCTGGATTCATTGAAAAGCCCGCAGGTGTATTCATCCATGTGTTTGCCGATGTAATAAGCACGGCAGATGCAGTGGCGCCAATCATAACGAAAAATAGCGAGATTAATCTCATAACTGGAGGTAGTTTATCGGCCGCATATACGTAAATAGACATGAATAAAGCCTCTAAAAAGAAGGCGAAAATCTCAATTTGAAACGGAACGGAAATAACTTGCCCAACAATTTTGGCGAAACCAGGCCAAAGAAGTGAAATTTGTACACCAACAATTGTTCCAGTTGGAATTGCTACACCGAGAAGGATAGCAAAAGCCTTTGTCCATCTTTTTGCCATAATGGCATAGTCGGAATCTTTCTTCCAGTGATAGAGTATTTCACTTATAAAAATCATTAAAGAAAGCCCGACTCCAAGCGTTGCAAAGATAATGTGGAATGCTAATGAAGAACCAAAAAATGCCCTTGCTAATGTTACGGTATCCATATGTATACTCCTCTTCTTTTTGCCATTATTTTCTGATTGAATTGGAAAATTTATTCAAAAAACTACCAAAAATATATATGTATTTAAAAAATGAGTACGGTAATATAATATTTAAATATTTTAAAAAGAAAGAAATTGATATTTGGTAATATTTTATTTGTTTTTTAGGGCTGAATCTTTTATAATTCTTTATGCGAACGTAAGTTCTATTTCCAGGATGAAGAAGTTTATGTGAAATGGAGAGGGTGTTTTATGTATCCTGAAGTCATTAAAAAGATGGCATTTTCAAGAGAGCATAGAGATTTATTATTAAAGTTGTATAATAAAGAAATTACGCGTCGTGAATATGATCGACTTGTGGAATCGCTATATAGACCTTCTAAAGAGGCTTGCGAAGGATAAGGTGGGAGAGACAATCTAAAGGATTGTCTTTTTTATATTTGCGTATGTTCTGGTAAAATTAAGGTTAGCCTTAAAAGGAGGTGAAAAGCTTGCGAAAACGTTTATATATAGGGATTGGGGTTATTCTCTTAATCGCTTTAGGTGGAGTTGTATTTTGGTCAGCTTTACAAGGAAATCGTACCGAGCATTTTATTTTACGACATATGGTGAATGAAAATGGAACACTTGCAACGTATCGCTTAGAGGATACAAAGGCAGGTAAGGGTGAAGCGAAGGGCCGTGAAGCTTTATCAGAATCTGCAGGGTTATGGCTACAATATACACTTGATAAAGATGATCAAGCTTTATTTGATGAACAATTCTGTACTTCGTTATAATAAAAAAGGTAATTATTACGTTGATTATTACGATGCAGATACAGGGAAACAAAATAACTTTGCAACAACATCTTACATAAATCCGCATGCATTCTCTTATATGAAAAAGCATGGAAAAATTTCTGCACAGCAGTATCAGGAAGTTGTTCAGTTTTTAGCGGATTATCCAAGGCAGGGCTGGGCATTCCCGAAAGAGTATAAAGATGATGGGACATTTACGTACGATAAAGAAGTGAATCTTATTGATCAATCATACGTTGCTTATCATCGTAGTTTAGGCGGTCTTTCATCAGATGCTTATTTGGAATTTATAAAGAAGAAATTTCGCGAAGACGRAAAGTTATATGGTCGTTATAACTTAGAAACGGGAAAACAAGCTGTGAACTATGAATCACCAGCATCTTACGGATTAACAATTTTGTACGTACTACAAACAGGTGATAYAAAGTTTGCGAAGGAATTGTATGAGCGGATGAATACATTCCGAAATGATAATGTATTTAGTAGATATTATGGTGGATATGTAACAGGTGAGAATAATAATACACATATTTTCGATAACGTATTGCCGCTTTTAGCGGAAATGGAATTGGATAAGAGTAAAAAATAAAAGGTACCACCCTATGGGGATGGTACCTTTTATTTGTGTCGTTATTTGTTTGTAAAGCGATATAATTTTACGCCCTAATATTGGAGAAGTAATCAATCACGAATTCACGAAATTGCTGGGCGGTGTTTGATAAATAGCGCTTCTTCGACCAACTTAAGCCGATAGTTCGTTCGCAATTAGGTTCAATAATACGTAACTTATTTGATGCTAAAGTAGAGTTTTTTAATAAAGTTAAACTTGGGACAAAGGCGATGCCAAGACCTTGCTTAATGAGATCGCTAATCACGGTTGGTTCATCTACTTCAAAAGCGATATGTGGAGTGAAACCAGCTTTTTTACAAAATTCATCTGTTAAGTGCCGAAATCCGTAACCRGTGTTCATACTAATAAACGATTCGTCTTTTACTTCATGCAAATAGATACTTTCGCGGTTTGATAACCGATGTCCTGAAGGAACAGCTAAGAAAATTTCTTCTGTGATAAGTGGTTCCCAAACCATTTCCTCGCCTTCAATTGGTACAGAGGAGATACAAAAATCAATTTCCATATTATCTAGTTGCCGTTTCATAGAAGGAGTAGATGCGAGAAATTGTTGGAATCGAACGTTAGGGTGTTCTAGTAAAAAAGAACCGAGTAACTCGGGTAATATTCTTGGAATAGAAACTGCAAGTGTAATAGAGCCTTGTTGTAATTCAGCTAAATCTTTAATTTCGCGTTCCCCTTCACTTAATTCATGAAAAATGCGTTCTACTCGTTTTAAAAATACTTTGCCGAAAGAGTTTAATGTAATCTGTCGACCTTGGCGATCAAATAAGGGGACGCCTAAGTCCTTTTCTAGTCTAGCGATTGTTTTACTGAGTGAAGGCTGCGCGATATGCAATTCTTCAGCTGCTTTTGTCATATGTTCTAGTCGTGCGACTGTCTGAAAGTATTTTAATTGAAGAAGTTCCACTTCGAATCTCCTTTCTATAGACCAAAAGGAATGAATTGATAATTAAAGATGTATTATACAGTATGGAAAGTGACGTGTATAGTAAATCTGTTAAACCATTCGAAGGGTGTTAAATTAGGAGAAGGAGTATGTTTCATGAAGGGTAACTAACTGTTACGATTTATTTAACCAATTATAACTAAAGTTAATTAAATATATCAGTAAGCCCTGTTAGTCAAGTGATTGGCTAGTAGTGAGGGTTAAYTGCGGGCAATCCCTAAAGCTGATTGAACTACAACRTRGCTAGAAATGGTGAGCGTGAATGTTGCGAAAGCAGAAAAAATCAATCAGATGGTGCAAGGTTAAATCCTAAACACTAGAGCAATGGGTCTTCCGCCTCGAATCGTCTAAGTCAAAATTGATAAGATGAACGTTCAACGACTATCTCGTATAACTGACGAGAGTACATCACAAGCCTATGGTGATGGAAAAATCCTCTATCTCTAAAGAGATAAACATATAGTCTGCGCTCATGTGAAAACATGAGAAGTTCATAAGAGAACTGGCTAAGGAATTGCGCTCTTAGTTGAACGAGATAAATTTTATTGAATCTATCAAACTTCATTGAAAATATCGAACGTACGTGCTATGTTAGGTTCAATGAGGCGAGAATAATAATGAAATTTTCACGAGTTAGTCAAGTATCAGAATTAACAGGTTTGCATCCGAGTAGTCTAAGGAGAATGCTGGTGGAACACGCTACTATTCAGAAGAACAAATCTTTCCTTAAAGGAGTTAAATTCTGATGATATTGGCGAAGAAAGTCAGACTRATTCCAACGCCTGAACAAGAAAAAGTGCTTAGAAACCATGCTGGTGCTGCAAGATTCGCTTATAACTATTGTAAAAGAATGAGTGATAGATAYTATAAGCTATTTGGAAAATCTGTTTCACAGTTAGCTTTACAGAAACGATTTACAAAGATCAAGAAGCGAAAGAGATATGAGTGGTTACATGACATCAACGCACAAGTTCCCAAACAGGCTTCAAAAGATTTTGATAAGGCGAGAAAACATTCGTTCAAAAAGTACAAAAATGGTTATCACACTTCTTATAAATCCAAAAAAGATTTAATCCAAGGATTTTATGCCAATTATGAAAGGCTGATTATAGGAAAGAAAGTAGTTCATATTCAGTCCATTGGAGAAGTGAAAACAAGCCAACAACTACCAAGAAACAAAAAACCATCCAATCCAAGAGTGACCTTTGATGGGCGTCACTGGTGGATTAGTGTAGGGTTCCAAGAAGAYTTTGAATCACAAGAACTAACMAATGAGTCGATTGGTRTGGATGTTGGTTTAAAAGAGCTGTTTGTAGCTTCTAATGGTACGAAAGAACGAAATATAAACAAAGATGCCAAGGTTAAAAAACTTTTGAGAAGGAAA
>NZ_JBFTMA010000157.1:0-10125 GCF_056396725.1 Bacillus sp. 05T31 | reverse complement strand
CATCACCATTTACGATTACTAACATTCTATCAGGAATATTACGTAATAATTCTTCTGTTTCTTTCGCATTCGAATCCCCAGTGTAAAATGTGAAAATCCCTACCGTAACTTGCGCTACTGTTGGATTTTCAAGATCGTTTACCCAAGCCTCTCCCATATGTCCTTGTATATAAGACAGTAAAACAACATTATTAAAATCCTTAAACATAGATACTAATTTTTCTCTTGTATGTATATTCGCTTCATATATCATTTACATTCCTGCTTTCGTTAGAATCAATGTACTTCTACTTTTTTTTCATAAGTCCTTTTATTCTACGTATAAGCAAACGTCTACTAAACTCCATATAATTATAAATTATTCATAAATATAAAATTATTATAACATCTAATAATTAGTAAATGACTGCCCAGTATAAAGGTTACAGATAATATACTTAATAATAATTCGCAATCTATAATCTTTTATTATGTAAAAACCCTCAACATTGGTTTAAGGGTTCATTTAAATATATATGTTATAACTCATTCTTATAAACAAATAATTCTGTTCCTCCATTTTTATATACTTTAGTCAATTTAACAATTGACTTGTACGTATTATTGTCATTCGTTACCATCTTTTTCATCTCTTCTATTTCAGCATTACCAGTTCCACTCTCTATTTTTAAACAGTTCGACTACACACTTTTCCTATTCGAATCGCATCAATCTTTGAACAATCTACAAAAATAACATCRTTGTCCTCTTGTACAAATGACACGATACCTTTCATCTTGTTAAATGCAAGAAAATAGGATACAAAAATTTCCTTTCCGGCTATTACGATACTCTCAACCTTAGTAAAAGGTTCTAGACTTTGTAAAAATTCACATATACTATTTTGACAACATTGAAAATTTCGTTTCGGTTCGCAATCCACTTACATTCAATCCCTTCCCTTTATGTTTTTATCTAATACACATAATATGAGCGGGATATATGAAAAGCTTGGACAATATAATTTTARCGTAAGGATATAATTAGTTACGCCTAACATCAATATGGAAATTACACCAATAATAAGTAATAACACATAATTTTTACTATAAATACATATAACAATTTCATCTTTCAATGAAAAAGCGTTATAATGAGGTGCAGCCTCTAAGATTACGTAATAAAGGAGATTAAAACAATGACTAAAATTAAAGTATATCAAGTAAAAGAAGAAAATATGGAAGCAGTAAAAAACATCATTGATGTTGAGGAACAAAACCCAACTGCTGAGAACTTACAAAATCTATATACATGTGTATTAGATACTGAAGATATGGCATTACCTGAATCATACGTTGAAGAAGATATCTTAATTGATTCTATGGAAGTTATGGTTAACGCTTCTCAAAGCAAGCTAAGAGACTTAGGTACATATGATGTAATCGAAGTTCAAAACAAAGGTAAGAAAACACACATTTTATTATTAGCAGACGAAGAATACGAAATTATCGAAGGCTAATTCGACTCCGTACATAAGAAAAAGCTCCTTTCAAAATTGAAAGGAGCTTTTTCTTTACGCTTTTGATGTTTCACTTTTCACCTTGTTTTGTTCTTTTTTATATACCATGCGCTCATTTCCCATAAAGAAAACGAATACGAACGCTAAACTTGCGGGGACTAACGCCCACATAAATGTCTGAACGATTGAACTAGAAAGAGCATCAATAATTTTATCTAATATTTGCGGCGGAATTTGAGATCTTGCCGATTCTGATAGAATAGCTCTTGAATCTCCTAAAGCGTTTGTATTCATTCCCCCGCTCATACCTTTAAACGATTCTTCTAATTGATCCTGGAAACCAGTTCTTTGAATCATTCCGAAGATTGTAATACCAAGTGTCATACCTAATGAACGAATAAAGTTACTCGTTGAAGTCGCAGAACCGCGTTGCTCCATACCGAAGTTATGAATAGCAGCCATACTTAGTACAGAGAATGAGAAACCAACTCCAAAACCGATAATAACCATATAAATTGTTAATAATATACGACTTGTTTCTGGCGTTAATGTACTTAATAAGAATAATCCGATTAGCATAATTACAGCAGAAATAATCATAATGTTTCGGTAGCTAAGTTTCGATGTTAAAAATCCACCTAACTGCGCTGTAACTACTGATCCTAACATCATTGGTAATAACAATAATCCTGCGTTTGTTGCCGTACCACCGTATACACCTTGAATAAATAACGGAATGTACACAGTTGCTGACATAAATGCCGCCCCGTAACATAAGGCAATAATTGTACTCATTCCGAATAGACGTTGTTTAAACATCTCAAATGAAATGATTGGTTCTTCTACTTTTCGTTCAATAACAATAAAAGCAATTACTAAAATAGCGAACCCAGCAAATAAACTTAAAATAAAGCTAGAATCCCAATCATACTTTTGTCCGCCTAATACCAAATACTGCTCCGAATAAACCACCCATTTTCCCGCGCTTTTCTGGAGGGAAAATATCAAAAACGATAGTAAATGCGATTGGCACTAGTGCCCCGCCGCCAATACCTTGAATGGCACGATAAATACCTAACTGTGTAATATTTTCAGCAGTTCCACAAAGTGCCGAACCAATCATAAAGACGATTAAACCGAAAATAAAGAATCTCTTTCTACCATACATATCTGATAGTTTACCGAAAATCGGCATACCTGCCATTTCTGCGACCATATAGGCAGAAACGACCCATACAAAGTTTTCAAGGCCTCCTAAATCACCAACGATTGTTCCCATCGCTGTTACGACAATGGTATTATCCATTGATGCCATTAAAATCCCTAGCAATAAGCCCGCCACAACAAAACCGAGCTTATTATTCTTCTCAACCATAACCTTGCTCTCCCTCATACTACTTATATTTGTTTATGTTCTTTTACGACTGCATTACCTTTCTGATTAAAACTAGTGTGATATTCTACTACACTAATTTCACAGCCAGGGCCAATTATAACATGATTTCCTCTTACTACGTCTGCTATTGTATGTTCTAAATAAATATCATCCCCTTCAATAATTGATGTTTGAAGGCTTCCTGCATGACTTGTAAAAGGAATAAATCTCGATTTTTTACGTACTGTAATCTTTTTCCCACCGATTTCTCTCACTTTACTTCCTTCATAACGAAGTGAGATTTCAATATTTTCAGCATTAAGCAAACCATCACTTTCAAGACCACCAGTTAGTAATAATTCCTCTACTTCTATATCTCCCTTTACATTTAAAGCGCCTTTCACATCTACGAAATCACCGGATAGCTTCCCTTTAAATTCTATCATACCTCTAACTTTTGTTTTATTAATTTGTCCGTCGCCTTGTACTTGGGCATTGCCATATACTTTTACATATTCCGCCTCCATATTCCCCTGTACTTCACTATCTCCATACACGACATAATTTTTCGCTTTCATATTGCCACGTACTTCACTCGTACCATACGTTTTAAAATCATTACAACTCATATGATTAGAGATTGTTCCTTCGCCGCGTATCTTTACTTTGTTATAATCTCCACCTGCTGAGCTACCTGATCCATTTACAGTAAGACTATGTTGATTTTCCATACCGATTCCTCTCTCCCTTTTAAACTTAAACTTGCTTAATTTCTTTTACATTTGCGCTTTTATCAACAGTAAGAACCCCAGTATATTCAATTAGTTCAATCTCACAGTTCGGCCCTACAGTAACATTGTTTCCCCTTACTGTTTTAATGTGAGCATAATCAATATCGATATTGTCACCTTCTAGCAGTTCAGCTTCTAACTGTAAGCCAAATACTGTTTTAAATAGTCTACTAAAAGCACTCAATCTATGTTTTACTTTAATGGTTTGGCCACCAATTTCCTTCGCTCTACATGTACCATGAATATTTATATTAATTTCATCTGCGCTTAATAATCCACCAACTGTAAATTGCCCTTCTGAAGAAAAAATATCAACTTCACAATTACCATCAATCGTCGCTTGACCATTGATTTTAAATTCTTCACCAGTTACATTACCACCTATCGTCCCTTTTCCTGCAATTTTTAAAGTGGTCGCCTTTACATCTTGTGTAATTGTCCCTTTCCCATCGATTCGCATCATCTCTGCACTAACTGTACCCTCAACTTTACCTGATCCGCTAATTCTCGCATCGCCACTTTTCAAATCACCAGTAACAATTCCGTAACCATTACATTCAAATTGGTCGCACTCAACGTTTCCATTAACAGTTCCTTTTCCATTTAGTTGCACTTTATGAAACTCTCCACCGTTTGATGAACCATATCCGTTTATAATTAAATTTTCTGTACGCATTATTTCTCCTCCACTACAACAGTTTAGTTTTTAATGCTTCGGTATATTTCATAATTGCTACACGTAAAACAATCTTTGTTCCCTTTTCAAAAATTAAATCCTCAACGCTTGATACTAAGAAGCTTGTAGAAATCCCTAACTTCCGAATAATAACTAAGTCACAATTTTTATGTTTAATCGCTTCATAATTTTCACGTAAAACTTGTAAAACCATTTTCCCTTCTTCTAAGCTAACGTCCCCTGATTGAAGAAGTTCTTCTAACACGTATACATAAAGAATATCTGCAAATTGAAAATCTGCCATTTTGTTCGTTTGCTCCATGAAAAATTGTAAAACAGGTTCTGATGTAATTTCTTTACGAATGAGATCTTCCTTTGCTAAAAGAATCTCTGTTACGCTTGGTGAAAACATATTTGCCAATTCATCAAGCGATAGATCCTCTTTCATCGTTTGAATTTTATCAATACGCTCTAATATCTTTTCTTTTGGAAAAAATGTTTCCTGACCTGTGAACGTTGACTTCCGTACAAACCAATCTTCCGGTATTAAATTTTTTCTCTTCCACCTATATAACTGTCCGTATGAAATACCAGTTAACTCTAATAAATCTTTTTTTGAAATTAAATCTGTAATCAACTGTATATCACTCCTTCCTAATAACAATGTAACATAACACTGTTACGCTGTAAATGRACTTTTATAACATGTAGCGTAACAATGTGCAAAACAAACTTCATTTCCATACAAAAAAGGTTCTTACACATCTTACTAAAATGCATAAGAACCTTTATATATCAAGCCTTAAACCATATATCATAAAAATCAATCCAACCTTGTGGATTAATCATTATATTTTGCACTTTTTCGTGTGAACTTACTTGCTGTTTGTTACGATATAAAGGAATGATATGAATTTGACGTAACAATGTGTCTTCAATATCGTGTAACAGTGTCATCCGTTTCTCTAATTGATTCTCTATAAAATAAGACTGCAATACTTCGTTAAATTTTATATTGCTATGTTGATGAATAAAGCTGTTTTTTGTAAGAAACATATATAGTAAACTCTCTTCAATACGCTCACTAATTGTCGCACTATCATGTATTATATCAGCCTTTTGTATCGTACTTGTTTGCAATAACTCTTTTGTTTCAAGAAAAACGACTTCAATAGTGACGCCATACTTCGCACACTCTTTTTGTATCCAATATGAGTCTTCAACATGATCTTGTTCTGTAAATGTATATAGTCGCAGTGTTTCATTACGGTAAGAGCTCTCTTTAATAAGCGTATATATGTCCTCATTTATATGTATAGTGCCACCCTTTGTTAGAACCAATTCTTCTGCTATTTCTCCGCGCGCTCCTTGCAATTCCTCGATAAGCGCATTGCTATGAATGATTTTATATAGAGCTTTCCGAAACATCGTGTTTTGCATAGGTCCTTCTTTTGCGGTATTTAATGTAATGTATGTTACATTCGACTCAAGTCTAGTCAGTTCTTTATGATGCTTTTCTATATTGTTATAGTGTGCTTTCGCTAAAATATCGCACGTATTTACGCTGTGCTCTACATTCCATAATTCAATTCGATCGAGAAATGGTCGCTCGCGAAAATATAAATCATTTGCTTCTAATACGAATACATCCTCATTCTTTTCACATAATCGAAACGGTCCAGTACCGATTAACCTTCCATCTTCATCTTCATTTACAATAGAACACTGTTCTGTACTTAAAGCATGCAAAAACAACTTATTATCTGTAGATAAACGAATCTGCACAATGTAGTCATCAAGAATATGTAAACTTTCAACGTGCTGTAACATCCACGCATGCGGATTATTTTTCGCTTTCAAGAATCGTTTAAATGTATGTACAACGTCATAAGCAGTAAATTCTTTCCTGTTATGAAACTGAACACCTTTTCGTAAGTAGAAGGTCCATATATATTTCTGGTCATCATATTCCCAATAAAACGCAAGTCTTGGCTCTACACTGTTTGTATTTCCGTCTATATACACTAACGTGTCGTATACATGTTTTACCATATGACATTCCGAACGCATCGTAGCGTATACAGGATCTAATGCAATATCTAGATTCATTTGGACTTGCAAACGTAGCACATCTCTTCTCCCTTTAGATGTCCTTTCGACTTGATAACCGAATATCGAATCAATCCACGTTTGAAATTGCGTTTGAAGTGATGGAAAATACGAGCTATATCTTTCAATAAATGCACTTCCACTTTTTACGTCCCCTTGTTTCGTTATTTCTTTTCCTCTTTCTAAAATTAAAGAAAGTGGATGTTTTTGAAATAACAACTTTGAACGATTTCCTCTCCCTCGGCCTGGAAACCACATAATCCAATTAAATTCTTCTAATTTTTTTATGATTAATTTACTATTTCGCTCTGTACAAAATAAAGTTTCAGATATATTTTGTATTGTTATTTCTAATTGTTCTCCCTCTGATCTCCCTTTTCCATACTGGAGCCACAGGTGCATATATTGCTCCAAAATAATCATAAAACGCCCCCTAAAAGATGAAAAATCTTCCTCTTTCATTCTACCCTTTTTCATTTCCGGCTTCCATCTTATCATTTCAATATAGAAAGGAGGAAATAAAAATGAAGTATCTTTTAAAACGTTATAATAAGCCTATTCTCATTCGATTGTTCGGTGAATTGTTAGTCCGAACGACTGAAGCGATGTTAGCTATCATTTTTATTGTTCACGTTAATAAAGCGTTAAATGGTAATGTCATCGTTACAATGCTTCTTTTCGGATTACAGCCTCTCGCTGATATTGTGTTTACATTAATTGCTGGGGGTGTAACAGATAAATACGGCCGAAAGAAAATAATGATACTCGGATTACTTTTACAAGCTTTTGCCGTAAGCGGATTCGTTTTTGCTGAATCGGTCGCCTTTTTCGCCTTATTGTATGTAGTGAATGGTATTGGACGCTCTTTATATATTCCGGCACAGCGAGCACAAATCGCTGACTTAACGAAGGAAGAACAACAGGCAGAAATATTTGCTGTTCTGCATACTACGGGAGCAATCGGCTCTGTAATTGGCCCATTAATCGGCGCCTTTTTCTATACTAGTCACCCTGAGTATTTATTTATTTTGCAAGGTGTAGCCCTTACGCTATATGCTATTCTCGTTTGGACGCAGCTTCCTGAAACAGCTCCACTCATGAAAAACGTTAATAAAACTAAAGAAGTATATTCGCCAAAACAATTTATTTCAAAGCATTACGCTGTGTTTGGACTTATGGTTTCTACGCTACCGATTAGTTTTTTCTACGCCCAAACCGAATCAAATTATCGTATATTCGCCGAAAGTGTATTTCCAAATTTTCTATTTGTACTCGTGTTTATCTCAACTTGTAAAGCWGTCATGGAAGTGMTTCTCCAAATTYCCCTTGTGAAATGGTCTGAACAGTTTTCTATGCCTAAAATCATTGTTATTTCCTATACTTGCTATACGTTAGCTGCGATTGGCTACGGTTATTCCACGACAATATGGTCATTATTCTTCACATTGCTCTTTTTAGTAATTGGGCAAAGTATAGCTTTGAATCACTTACTACGATTCGTTTCACAAATCGCTCCAAGTCATAGACGCGGATTATATTTTTCTATATACGGTATACATTGGGATATTTCAAGAACTTGTGGGCCTTTTGTAGGTGCATTGTTATTAAGTAAATTAAGCGGTAGTACTCTATTTTATATTTGTGCCTTCTTATTAATAATCGGTGGTATCATTCAAGCTTTTTTTGTTCAATCGTTAGAAAGAAACAAAACAAAAGAGCTGTCCCTATAGGAACAGCTCTTCATTTAACCTGCCATTTTATTAATACTATCCTCCGGTGAGAACACAGAAATATGATGTACTTTACCAGTCGATTTTGGAATTACGAATTTCAATTCAAACTGGTCATTTACTTTATAAACATAAATTTTATCATTACCATTTTCTTTAACAGACACTGGTTTTCCTAAAGCCTTTTCGATTTCTTGTAACGTAATCGATTTGAGCTCTGAATGGTAAGAGCGTACGTCAAAGACTTGTGATCCTTTATTAAAGCCAAATGCTACATTTTTACTTGTAAAAGTTGCATACATCCCGTTTCCTGCTTGCTCCGTCTTATCAGCTTTCCCCCACGCCTTCTCTATTTCTTCTATATCTCCTGTATGCGCTGCATATGGCACGTTAGGTACTTTACCTTCTTTCGCTTACTCAAATAAATCTTTTACATGGTTAATTGATTTTTGATTAAGCACTGTATTTTTCGTATTAGACTCCGTTGAAGGTTTTACCGATTCTTGACCTTTTGGCTTTTCCACAGGTTCTTTCTCTTTTTGGGGAGCAGTCTCTTCATTCTTTTTACTCTTTTCTGACGTATCGCTCTTTTTTTCCGTACTATTTTCTGATGTTGAATTAGTTTGCTTCTTTTCCTCAGCSTTAGTACATGCGGTTAAAGCCGCTACACACGTTAAAGTTAGGAAAAATATAAGTACTTTCATATATACTTTCATCATTTTCAACCTCCCTCTTCAATATATTCACTTTTGTAACCATTCCATAACACTACTCCTCAAATTATTTTTGGTCCAAAAAGTAAGTGCTTCGCTTTCCCCGAAAGTATTCACAATATACTCCATATACGATGTTCCTAAAAAATAACCGAGTCGGTTGTATCCGAAATAAGTCCCTCCTGATAGATGGAACCATTCTCTCTCTTTTTCAACTGTCCATCCTTCAACATAATCCTGTAAAAAACGTTTTTTAATGTTCTCTTCAATTTCTTTATAATATTGTAACGATGAATCACCATTACTACTATATGAATAGTAAACGGACTCACTTAAACCTTTAACTATTAGTTGTGATAAATAGGTCGCGACCCCTTCACGATATAAACTTACCGGGGCATCATTCCATTCTCTTGTAATGCTACATTATGATATATATGTCCGATTTCATGAGCAACGATAACACGGAGGTGCTCCCTTACAGGAGATAATTTCTCAGCCGCAAAAAATATATCCCCAATAATCTCCCTTTCCACAAATGCATTAGAACCAAATCCACCTACAAATATATGAAAAGTTACATCTATATTACTACCAAATTGAATGYGATAGTCCTTACTAACTTCTTGAATAATTGATGGTAAAATTTCTGAAATAATACAAATGTCTTCTAGTTTTGCAGGATACTTTTCAATCGCACTAGAGAGACGTTCTTCTGTCTTAGGACAGTGAAACTTAAAATACTCTTCGAATGCCTCTGGGTGCATATCATAATATTTGTTCAAGTCATGTAATCCTATATCATTGCTTTCCAAAAGCTTTAAAAAGCTTGGAATTGTATTGTTAATCATCTTATTCATCTCCTTATTTACACCTTCTCTCCTTACTCGTTATATCCTTTTTCTATAACTTAAAATACACTGTCACAAAGGCTCCTTTAAATGCAAAAAACCAGCAGGGAGTGAATAATCATTCCCTGCTGGTTTAATATTTTTGGGGTTTCTGAAATTTAATCAAACCATTTKTCGCCGTCAGAAATCCATTAAAATTGCCTATTTATATAATTAAAAAAGCTGCCCTATTATGAACTGCACCCCAATTGTTAGACATAGTCTAACAATTGGAGGTGCAGTTTTTTGTATGACAAAATTTACGAAGGATTCAAAGTTAACGCTCGTTCAAGGATTTAATCCAAAAATAATTTCTCAAACAGAATATGCAAAACAGATGCAT
>NZ_JBFTMA010000156.1:0-13286 GCF_056396725.1 Bacillus sp. 05T31 | reverse complement strand
ACACATAACCGATTGGCGGCGTAATGAAGCAAAGAACATATATGATTTTAGATTTTAAATACCATTTTTGTTCTCCAAGTCTCTTTATTTCTTCTTCAATTCTCTTACTCTCTTGTTCTCTCGCTTTTTCTTCAATCGGATCTTCCTCTTCCCCTCGCTTTTCTTTCATATAAGGAAGAAAATGCATGAAAAAATAACATGCAAATACAATTGCCCAAAATTCGATATTTAACCTTTCTAGCGGAATATGCTCACTTGCAAAAGCAGCCGTGATTACTAATAAAAAACAATACGTCATCATCCAAAATGAACGTTTTCTCTTTTTTCGTTCAATTTCTTTTTTATCTTGTACATTTTTTCTTTTCGAAAGCCATATCGAAATAAAGCAATCTACTACAAATAGAGTAAAGATAATTATCGCAACATGCACTGTTTCTACATTCCCAAATGAAAATATTGATGGGAATGCCACATGTAGCACAATTAATGTGTACAAAATTAACCCTACAAAATAAATACGTCTCATTTTCCATTCCTTTCTTATTTCCTAACATTACATTAACATACATTTTTTAGRRATAGACGGACAAAATATATGTGTTTAGAAAAGGAGGAKKCTWYATGGRWGATYATGAACGTATTATTTTAGATGTGAA
Source organism: Bacillus sp. 05T31 (assembly GCF_056396725.1). Classification (NCBI taxonomy): domain Bacteria; kingdom Bacillati; phylum Bacillota; class Bacilli; order Caryophanales; family Bacillaceae; genus Bacillus; species Bacillus sp. 05T31. Next base: position 12,630 of record NZ_JBFTMA010000156.1, on the reverse strand, counting down.
YGRTACAGAACTCGAAATGTTARATACGATTCGCRMRCATTTTAAAGARAAACATGGTGTKGAACTAAGTAATGGTGCATTGCTTCGAGATTTAATGGATATTGAATACATTCGAATTACAGAAGATCGACACAAGTATGATTAATCGGTAAAACTTTAAGCCTAGAACATATTGCTCTAGGCTTAATTACATCTATACGAAAAATGTTATAATTAGGAAAAAGAAGTGTGGAGGACATCAAAATATGAAATCTGAAAATATCTMAAAACATTTTCATACATTACATGTACAAAGAAATCAGTTTCTTCCCCATCTCCATTCACTATCACAAGAACAACTATGGTATCGACATAACGATGGAAAGTGGTCTATTGGAGAACATTTTTATCACTTATATTTAATTGCAAGGATGCTAAAAGTAGCGATCAAATTCTCTTTCATTCTTATCCCCTATGCCAAACTAAGAAGAAACACCCCATTTGCAACTGACATACATGACATTTATGCTGAATATAAAGAAAAACACGGCAGAGGCATGAAAGCCCCTTGGATTTTAATCCCTTCAAAAAAAATCTATTATTCTATGAGTGGAAAAGAATTAGAAGAATTACTTTCACGTGAAACAGATGAAATAAAAAAACTAGTTCAAAATATAGAAGAAAATATTGCAGGACATATCGTATTTTTAGATCCGATTGCTCACTATCCTAACCTTATTCAATCTATTCAACTTTTAGCGATTCATGAGAAGCATCATTTTATGATTATGAAGAATAATTATGAAGTAATAGGTGAGCACCTAAAAATATAAAGACAACTAATGCATAAAAAAGGTAAGATCCTCCCAACAAGAGTACCTTACCTTCTACTTATAAACCTCTCAATTTCCAACAAACTCTATTGCTAATCCCTTCGCTTTCTCCAAAGCTTTTTCAATTTGCTCAAACCCTGTCCCGCCAGCACTGTTACGACGCTTTACAGCTGCATAAGGTGAAAGAACTTCATATAAATCTTCTTCAAATAACGGACTCATTTCTTTATACGTTTCAAGTGGTACATCTAATAAATAGATTCCTTTTTGCGTACAATGAAGAACTAGTTTCCCRACAATTTCATGAGCTTGACGGAACGGCAKTCCCTTGCTTGCTAAATAGTCGGCAATTTCTGTTGCRTTAGAGAAGTCTTGCGTCACAGCTTGCCCCATTTTTTCTTTGTTTACAGTCATCGTTTCAAGCATGCCTGCCATAATATGAAGGCATCCTTCAACTGTTTTCACTGTATCAAACATTCCTTCTTTATCTTCTTGTAAGTCTTTATTGTAAGCGAGCGGCAATCCTTTCATTACTGTAAGTAAACTGAATAAATTACCGTATACTCTGCCCGTTTTACCACGAATAAGTTCCGCCATATCCGGATTTTTCTTCTGCGGCATAATACTGCTTCCAGTTGCGTATTGATCGCTCATTTCAATAAATTGAAATTCTTGACTACTCCATAAAATAAGTTCTTCGCAAAAGCGTGATAAGTGCATCATAAGCATAGATGAGTTACTTAAAAACTCCAGTATGAAATCACGATCACTTACCGCATCTAAACTATTTTCATAGATTCCATTAAATCCAAGAAGCTCCGCACTATATTCTCGGTCAATCGGGAATGTTGTACCAGCTAGTGCTCCTGCTCCTAGAGGCGATATATTAATACGCTTTAACGAATCTTCATAACGATTCACATCGCGCTCTAACATCCAAAAGTAAGCAAGAATATGATGTGCAAATGAAATCGGCTGTGCACGTTGCAAGTGCGTATAGCCGGGCATAATTGTTTCAATGTTATTTTCCGCTTGATGAACAAGAACAGTTTGCAATTGTTTTGTAGCTTTTATAATATCTTCTACTTTTTCTTTTAAATACAAATGCATATCTGTCGCTACTTGATCGTTACGGCTTCGGCCTGTATGAAGTTTCCCTCCTACTTCACCGATTCTTTCAATTAACATCTTTTCAATATTTAAATGAATATCCTCAGCCTCGACTGAGAAATTCAATTTATTTTGTTTCGCTTCCTCTAGTAAATATTGAAGCCCTATCTTTATTTTCTCTGCTTCTTCTTTCGTAACGATGCCTTGCTTTGCTAACATCGTTACGTGTGCGATACTCCCTTTTATATCTTGGCTAACCAATTGCTTATCAAAGGAAATAGAAGCTCCGAATTCTTCTACCCACGCTTCCGCTTCTTCTGTAAAACGTCCGCCCCAAAGTTTGCTCACGCTTCCACCTTCTTTTGATTCACTTGGCTGTATACTTTCGTAGGTAAACCGAATAATGAAATGAATCCAACTGCTGCATCATGATTAAATTCATCCTGGGCAGTATACGTTGCTAATTTTTCATCGTATAAAGAGTACTCAGATTTACGCCCTTCTACAATCGCATGACCTTTAAATAATTTCACACGCACTGTACCTGTTACATTTTTTTGCGTTTCTTGTAAGAAAGCATTGAGCGCTTGTTTTAAAGGTGAGAACCATAAACCGTTATAAATTAATTCTGTTAGTTTTTGCTCAATCATCGGTTTGAAATGAGCGACCTCTTTCACAAGTGTTAAATCTTCAAGTTCTTTATGCGCTGTTATTAATGTCATTGCTGCTGGGCATTCATATACTTCACGAGATTTAATACCGACAAGGCGATTTTCTACATGGTCGATACGTCCCACGCCATGTTTGCCAGCAAGTGCATTTAACGTTTTAATTAGTTCTGAAAGTGAATATGCAGTGCCGTTTAAAGTCGTCGGTACTCCTGCTTCAAATCCGATTTCTACAAACTCTGGTTTATTCGGTGTATCTTCTAATGCCAACGTCATCTCGTATGCTTCTTCTGGCGGCGCTGCCCATGGATCTTCTAAAATTCCACATTCGTTGCTGCGTCCCCATAAGTTTTGATCGATTGAAAACGGGCTATCTAAATGAATTGGAATCGGTATATCATTTTCTTTTGCATATGCAATTTCTTCTTCACGTGACCATTTCCATTCACGTACAGGCGCAATAACTTCTAAATATGGATTCAACGCTTGAATAGAAACTTCAAAACGAACTTGGTCATTCCCTTTCCCTGTACATCCATGTGCAACTGCAATTGCGCCTTCCTGCTCTGCAATTTCTACTAGTTTTTTTGCAATAAGCGGACGAGATAATGCAGAGACAAGAGGATATTTCCCTTCGTATAACGTGTGAGCTTGCATCGCTATCAATGCATATTCATTCGCATATTCTTCTTGAACATCAATCATATATGATTTAATTGCACCTACTGAAAGTGCTTTTTCTTTTACAAACGCTAAGTCTTTACCTTCCCCTAGATCTAAGCAAAGCGCGATAATATCATAATTCTTCTCTTGTAACCATTTAATTGCAACGGAAGTATCAAGACCTCCGGAATATGCTAATACAACTTTTTTCTTCTCCATTTTGCATCCCCCTAAAGAATAAATATTCATATTTTCTTATAATAATCCAAACTTTATCACCTTTCATAAAATGAATCAAGGGGAATTCATAAAATTTTTTCAAACAATTTCGTCGAACTTCTTTCTTTTTTTATGTAAAATAGAGGAAGGAAAATGGAGGGGTGTCTATGAAAAAGTATTTTATATACAATGAACATCTAGGAATTGAAGTACCGAACATACAAAAAAAATGGGAAGACATCTCTGAACAAGCGCAGCATTCTATTTTATTAAAATGGGAGCAAGTTCGCGGAAAAATACCTGATCGCATAAAGGAACTTGAGCACCATATTAACGCTAAACAACACCACTTAAATAACGAAGAAGACTTCGAAATTTCTTGCAAGCTAAATTCAGAAATTGCCGATCTTGCTTCAATTATTAACGATCTTTGGCTTTGGTATCGTCTAACCCAAAACGTATCTGAGGGAAAAGCACACCAATGAAAAAAGCATGCCCTCAATTAATTCGGGTCATGCTTTTTTGTCGTAACACGATTTACAATATATTTCTTGTGCTGTTTTTGCTAAACATACATCAAACGGGCCAACTAATATACTTCTTTCTTTCGGCAACCTCACAAACGCAACAAGCTCTTCTTCGTATTCAATCTTTTTCTGACATGAAACACATTTTARYTCTTTTCTTTTAAACATGTCTTTTAGCATATCTTCTCTCTTCCTTTCATCTACCTATATTAATATAATCTCATAACAAGTAAGACTTGTAAAAAAATGACACATTCCAAAGTGAATGATTCATATACTATGTACAAAAGGAGACCTCAAACTTATGCGAGCTTTCATTATTATCGCTTTAACTTTTTTAAGTGTGATTAGCTGGGATGCATTTTTTAAAGATAAAAGTGACGAGAACAATACAATTGAATAAAAACTCTTCTTTTCTTACTTATTGGACAAACTTCTAAAAACTGTCCAATCCTACGGAATAACTTAGACTTTTCTACAAAAATATTTAAACATAACAATTTTTGTAGATTCTCTCCGGTTATTGTCGGTTTCCATCCGTATGTATTTTTTGAAAGTATGATATAATAATATAAATCTTGAAGGAAGGGATTTTGATATCATGATCGCTCGAAGGAGCATGTGGCATCGTATTGACGAATCATACACGTAGCGTATTTTTCAGCTCAGATACTTTAGTCTAGCGAAAAAAATACGAGAGTGGGGAAATTATGATTGCCCGAAGGATAATTTGGCAAAAAAAAGACTCTTCTTACACATAGCGTTTTGTTTAGGACTTAATTGTTACTAGCTAAACAAAACAAAGAAGAGCAGGATTGCTAAATGAAGAATCCTACTCCCCGTTTTGTTTAGTCGCTTTAAGACTTAAACTAAAACGAAGGTAGGGAGAATTGATGGACGAGAGGATTATTCGTTATTTCTTCAGCGACATATAGCGTAGTTAGTTTTTTTCGTAAACTAACTGAAAGCTACATGTGAGCTCGTAGTTAGTTTACAACACCAAAGGACTACTAACTACGGAAAGAAGGAATAACGATGAGGAACATCCAAAGTCGACAAATTATTAAAGAAGTTTTTATGGTTTTAATCGGTTCATTTATATTAGCAGCAGCGCTATATCACATTCACTTCCAAAACCACTTAACAGAAGGTGGCTTTGTAGGTATTGCACTATTCATCCAAAATTTTTATGATATTTCACCATCTATTTCAACTGTAGTAATGGATATCCCTATTATTTTACTATGTGCTTCATTTTTAGGTAGAAAAATGGTTGGCTAYTCATTCYTAGGTTCRMTTTCATTCGGAGTATTTTATTCYCTTATGGAAAATTATTCTCCWTTTACGGTMRATTTATCAAATAATTTATTTGTAGCTGCAGTAGTTGGCGGTGCGTTAGCTGGTATTGGACTCGGTTTTATATTGCGATTTGGCGGTGCAACCGGTGGGGACGATATTTTAACAATTATATTAAGTAAACGAACTCGGTTTACAATTGGGCAAATTTTCTTCGTCTTTGACGCGATTGTTCTTGCGCTTTCATTATATTATTTAAATTGGACAGAAATTGCTTTTACTATTCTTTCGATTGCCGTACAGGCAAAAACATTGGATTTAATTTACTATCCAAAAACAGAAAAGAAAGCAGCAAAGCAACCCGTTTCTATTCCAATATCCAAAAAACATGCGACAAACTAAAAAGCGAAAGGCTTCGGCCTCTCGCTTTTTTCATGCTCTCTTTTCTTTTTCTAATATGTAGCGTACTTGATAAAACTTATTTGCAAATTCAGTAACATTCCTCGTTAAGCGATAGTTCACTGTAGAGCCAATCGCCATTCCGAGTACAGGAATGCCTTGGAATACTTTACGACGAAGAGCATAAATCGAAAACGTCTTCAAAATTTGTTTTAACACAACCTCAGTAGAAGCTGGCTTTAATACTGCTTCGTCTCCTTCATAGAAGAATGAATCCTCTTGTTCGAGTTCTCTCAGTAAATTGTACCATGCATATTGCTGAAGTCTCGCCGGCAATAATGCTGCRTGRAAYACCTTTAACGCAAGCATCATTTCATACGGCTTGTTCACATCATGYCCAAATGATGTYGCAAYAAGTTGRACAGCYTTCACATTTAACGCAATCATAACCGGAAAATCAGCCGTTAATAATAATAAACCACCAGCACCAGTTGCTCCGCCTTGTACGAATGAATATAGACGATGACGTGCTGTTTGCTGCTCTGCTATGTATGTTAATTGATCAATAGATAACGCCTTCAAATCTTCAAGTTGCTCAATCGATTCATCAAATAATCTCGATGTTCCTAAAATACGATTACGTGCATCTAGCTGTGATTGTGAACTTTGAATAAGCGCATGCAAATGAAAGAGCCATCCATCTGCTTTCGTAAAAAAGTCTTTTCGTTTTTTCTCAGGCAGTTTCGCAACTGTAGTATGCAACCACTTATCAAACATCTTTTGAAAATCGGTCGCTTCTTGCTCTACTAATTGCCCTTCCCACTCTTTTATATTGTCTAAAATGGCTTGTTCTCGCTTCGATCGCATCGTAACAACCACCTCGTTCGATTTTTTTCTATTGTAACATATTTCTGCTTCTTCTTTGCAAATATGCTTGTCTATCTTTATTCACATACCATTTTTTAGTGACATAAAATATTAGCAAAAAGGATGAGATGAATCACATGAATCTATCCAATATAAAAAAAGAATATAATGCAGTATTCAGCTTAGGACAAAACTGCTGGCCTGCTTGGGCTTTATATCAATTCGAATTATCACCATTTTTTGGTGTTATCGATTTTATGCTAAGCCCTTCATTAGAAAAAGTGAATTTATTATTACAAAATCGATTTGACCGTTTTTTACAGTTCGAAAACTTATCCTTCATCTCATTTTGGGATGATGMTGCGAAATTAAGACTMCGTGACAACCTATATGAAATCGACTCCTGAACTACAATCGAAACGGCAGAATCCACATTGTTTATTCGAACGGGAGGAACATACGAAGAAGCACGTTCCTTGGAACAAATTTTATCTCAAATAGTTAAACATACATTCTCTGTCCTATTACTCATTCCTGAAGATGTACCAACTATCGCCCAAGAAGATTGGGGATTACAAAATATTTGTGTTATAAAATGCCCAGTGATGGATATATACCAGTACAATGAAGCATTTTGGAATGACTTATTTAATGGCATCACAATTCGGCCAAACGCTTAAATACACGTCACCTTTTATCACACCCTGCCTTATAATCATCCTTATACAAAATAAATAAGGAGTGATTATATATGTATCCACGTGCAAAAGCTTTTGGCATTGCTATACATCACGGTCGCCTTCTCGTACAAGAATATCATACAGGCGATGAAACATATTACCGACCTCTTGGCGGATCAATTGAACTTGGTGAAAAATCAGCACATACTGTTATTCGCGAATTTCAAGAAGAGCTTCACACAGAAGTGGAAATCAACAATTATTTAGGCTGCTTAGAAAATATCCTTCATCTTGATGGAGAAATTGGTCATGAAATCATTCAGCTATATTCTTTACGCTTATTAGACACATCACTATATGAAATGGAAAAAATGAATATACAAGATGAGCAAACCGTATCGTATGCGAAATGGATTCCCATTACAGCTTTCATTCAGAAGGAAAAAGTGCTATATCCAGATGGAATTTTAAACTATATCCAAAAGAAAAAAGACGAAATCCTATAGGATCTCGTCTTTTTTTATATAGTATATTAACCAATATCTCCAAGACGTAATACGTCACGAGCAATCATAACTTCTTCGTCAGTTGGAATTACGATAATTTTTACTGGAGAGTGTGGGAAGCTGATGAATGCTTCTTCACCGAATACGTTATTACGTTTTACGTCGAAGTATACGCCCATGTACTCAAGGCCTTCTAATACGCGCTCACGAATAATCGCACTGTTTTCACCTACACCAGCTGTGAAGATGATTGCGTCTACACCTTTCATACGAGCAGTGTAAGAACCGATGTATTTGTGGATACGGCTTACGAATACATCAAGTGCTACTTTCGCACGGTGGTCGCCTTCTTCTTCTTTCGCAATGATGTCACGTAGGTCACTAGAGTAACCAGTAAGACCTAACATACCACTCTTCTTGTTTAATACGTTAACTACTTCTTCTACTGTTTGGCCTGTTTTTTCCATGATGTATGGAATTAACGCAGGGTCAAGATTACCAGAACGTGTACCCATTGTTACACCAGCAAGTGGAGTGAAGCCCATAGAAGTATCGATAGACTTACCGCCTTCTACTGCTGCGATACTTGCACCGTTACCTAAGTGACAAGAAAGCAGGCTTAAGCTTTCAATTGGACGACCTAATAATTCAGCCGCACGCTCAGTTACGTATTTATGAGAAGTTCCGTGGAAACCGTATTTACGGATACCAAATTTCTCATAGTACTCATATGGTAAGCTGTATAGGAATGCAGATTCCGGCATTGTTTGGTGGAATGCTGTATCGAATACTGCTACTGCTGGTACGTTTGGTAGTACTTCTTGGAACGCTTTAATACCAACAAGGTTTGCTGGGTTGTGAAGTGGTGCTAAATCGCTTAATTCTTCGATATCAGCTAATACTTCAGCATCAATTAAAACAGAATCAGCAAATTTTTCGCCKCCGTGTACAACACGGTGACCGATACCGCCAATCTCATCAAGAGATTTTACGATTCCGTTTTCAGTTAATTTCTTCAGAAGCATGTTAACTGCTACTGCATGATCTGGGATGTTTGTAATTTCTTTTTGTTTTTCGCCATTTACAGTAATTGTGAAGATACTATCTTCTAAACCGATACGTTCTACTAAACCTTTTGTTAATACTGTTTCACTTGGCATTTCAAATAATTGGAACTTTAACGAAGAGCTTCCTGCGTTAATCGCGATGATTTTTGACATCTAGTCTTTCGCCCCTTTTTCTCTTGGTAGTTATGTGGATCATTCCACATACCGCTCGATTTTATCTAATTAAATTCACTCAATATGAAAACGTTTCATCATTAGTAAATTTTATACTCACGATTTTAATTTAAACATCGTCCGACATATATTTCAAGTGAAAAAATTGTAACACCAAGAAAAAAAATATATTACAGATTTCAAAAAAATTCAGTTAAATCTTGTATATATTAAAAAATATTACATATCATATACAACTGTACTACATTAATTACTAACCCTGTTACATATACCTTGCATTACTTATGTGTTGCAAACCACGTATTTAGTTGATCCATCATGTTCTCCATATCCTTCATGTTGGAGAATTTAGGTAATTCCACTAGTAGTGCCTGTTTCGGCATTATTACATCATGGCCTTTCTTTTGGAGAACAAATATACTTTTTGCATTTTTCTCGTTTTTAAACATGGAAACAGGAAGCTGTAATAATCCTTGAATAAAACATGTCTCTTTAATGAATGCATGTAGCTTTGGCGCTTGATCACTTTCAAAAATGAAGTTTGGTACTAAGAAGAATAAATACCCGCCTTCTTTCGTATGTTTCACACTTTGTTCAATAAATAAGTGATGTGCATATGACATTCCTTCATTTGCTTTTAATGTATATTCACTTGCAACAATTTCATTTGGATAATAACCAATTGGTAAATCTGAAACGACTGCATCAACTGGATCAATATAAAGTGGTGCTAGTCCATCTTGGTGGAAGAATTCGATTGCATGCTTTTGTAAATTTGCATTTACTAAWGCAAGTTTAATTAACACCTCATCCACTTCTACACCAAATCCACTCATTGTTAGTTCTTCTTTGGCGCTATTAAACAATGTAGTCATTAAGTTACCAGTTCCAATTGCAGGGTCTAAAACAGTAATTTCTTTTTGACCTTGCATAAACTTATGGAATAAGTAGCTCATGAACATTCCAACTGCATCTGGCGTCATTTCGTGATTCGCTTGTACGCCCTCTTTCATTCCTTTTAAAATGGCTAGCTGAAATGCTTTACGAATTTCTTCCCCTTTATATGTTTCTTCATTAAACGTACTATATTCACGATTCAACCGTTCAATTGTTGATTCGGATAATTCCTCTTGTAAAATCGCTCCTTCAAACAAGTTATCACCTGTTTCTACAAGCGCCTCTAAATATGTTACATCTAATTCTTTACGTAAAACTACCGTAGAAGAATCAAAAATAGAAAATAATGTTTCTACTGCCTGACTCACGTACATTCCTCCTTCTCTCTTTTACACATAACTTATATCATACCATAATCTAAATTTTTCCCAAAAGAAAAAGCGACCTCTTGCAAAGAGCTCCCCTTCAAGTTGTTTATGATGTAACGTCTTTTCTCATATATTGGTTCAGTTAACAATACATGAGAAAAGACGACCTCTTCTAAAGTAAAACTTTAATGAGAGGTCGTCTTCATTTACATTACTTCGCAGATTTAGCTGCTTCTAATGCTGCTTCATAGTTTGGATGGCTTGTACCTTCGCCTACGTATTCTGCGTAAACTACTTTGTCATTGCTATCTACTACGAATACTGCACGAGCAAGTAAACGAAGTTCTTTCATTACTAAGCCGTAAGCTTCACCGAATGAAAGGTCACGGTGATCAGAAAGTGTTACAACATTTTCTAAACCGTTTGCTGCACACCAGCGTTTTTGAGCGAATGGTAAATCAGCGCTAATTGTTAATACTTTCGCGTTTTCAATACCTGCTGCATCTTCGTTAAAACGACGWGTTTGTGCATCACAYACACCTGTGTCGATTGAAGGTACAACACTAATTAATTTYACTTCRCCTTTGTATGTTTCTAAACTTACTGGAGATAAGTCATTTGCTAATACTTGGAATTTTGGCGCTTGATCGCCAACTTTAACTTCTGTTCCAACTAAAGTCATTGGGTTACCTTTAAAAGTTACGTTTGCCACTTGAAAATCCTCCCTTATTTTAAACAAAATATGTACAATGTAAATGATAGTTTGTCCCTATCGATAATGCAAATAAAATSGCTTTATTTACAAAAAAATTAAAGAAGCTAATCCACTGATCAGCTTCTTTATTCGTTAAATTTGAAATTCAGGATCATCTTCTTTTCGTTTATCCATCATTTCTTTCACTTTATCAACAGCTTGTGGCGCTAATTCAATTATTTTATCGATGACGTGTGTTTGCTTATCTAAGTGTAATACTTTCACACCTTCTCCATTTATAACAAGAAAGGCAACAGGATTAATAGAAACTCCTCCACCACTTCCCCCGCCAAATGGATGACGGCCTGAATGTTCTACTTTACCAAATTCACTTCCACCAGCAGCAAATCCAAAACTGACTTTCGAAACTGTAAGAATTACACTTCCATCTGCCGCTTTAATTGGGTCACCAACAATTGTATTTACATCAGTCATTTGTTTTAAATGCTGCATTGCAGTTGTCATTAAACCTTGAATTGGATGGTCCACTTTATATCCCCCCTATGATTGAACTGATTTTTCGTTCGTACCAGATCTTTGTCTTCTCATAAACGTGAGTAATTTGATACCCGTTTTTATAGCACGAAATATACGAAAAGATGCTGTTAACTCACACCTTGATGCAAATCCTTTCCCTTGAAAAACAGGGGTAATTTCAAATTCTGGTACGTCGACAATATGCATATATTGTCCTACAACTCCAGCAGCCATTCCTTTTGTCCCCCATGCATACCCAGTGACAATTCCAGTACTAGCCGCATCGCCTGCTCCAATTTGTGAATGCCACTTCCAACTATTGATTTTCACTCGTTTGAGAAAATCTTTAACAATAGTATGAACTTCTTGAAGCTTTTTTATCAGTTCTCCAATGCTATCRAGTTGTGCCATAATTTTATTATCTATTCCKCCRTCYTYYTCAGCTTTTTYRATTTTYTGYCCYGTYTTYTTCTGYTGTTTTTCAATTCTTTCCAATACATCAAACGTATATCGAATCATCCATATTTTCACTTGAAATAAACATTGTTTTTCCATTTCTGAATATAAAAACGTCACCTTAAGCGATATTTTCGATAATAGTATAAGCAAAATAAAAAGTAGAAGAATTATCATTCCAATTACAAGCCATTTCATTCTTACCATCCTTTCACTCCCTACCCATTATCGACAAGTTTATTCATCATTAAACAACCTTTGATAAAATTGAATATAAAAATTTTTCTAAAAATAAAAAGGGATTTTGACATTTTATATCGAAATATACTATTTGAGCATATTATTCAGAATACATTTTGATGATATGCAGCACTAAGACTAGAAAATTTAACTGCAGTGGAGGGATACATAATGGCAAATCGTCGCAATTTATTTTTCTTTTATGGTGATGACAAAGTAACGCTCGTTGAAAAAATGAAACCAGTATATCGTATTTTAGAGGAGAATGGATTTACCATATTAGATCATCCAAAAAATGCAAACGCTATCGTCAGCGTTGGAGATGATGGAACTTTCTTACAAGCCGTTCGTAAAACTGGCTTTAGAGAAGATTGCTTATACGCAGGTATTTCTACGAAAGATGAAATTTCTTTCTACTGCGATTTCCACATCGATCACGTTGATACAGCC
>NZ_JBFTMA010000155.1:0-7722 GCF_056396725.1 Bacillus sp. 05T31 | reverse complement strand
GATGAAGTCATTGTTGGACCTGATGATAATCCGTTACCATTAAGAATTTATCGTCCAAAATCAAATAATGAGCCTTTACCTGTCTTATTATGGATACATGGTGGTGGTTATATCTTAGGGTCTATAGATGATAACGATGATACTTGTATGAGGTTTGCAAAAGAAGCTGGCTGTGTGGTCGTGTCTGTAGACTACCGCTTAGCACCTGAACACCCTTACCCAGCACCAATTGAGGATTGTTATTCAGCTTTAAAATGGATTGCTGATAATGCGAAGTCATTAGACATTGATTCGAATCGAATTGGGGTTGCAGGAGTAAGCGCTGGAGGTGGACTAACAGCAGCATTATCATTATTAGCCCGAGATCGAAAATATCCTTCAATTTGTTTACAGATGCCACTCTATCCAATGATTGATGACCGAAATAATACACCTTCAGCGAATGAAATTAAAGAAGGATTTGTTTGGAATCAAAAGGCAAATGAAGCTGGTTGGAAAATGTATTTAGGAGAAATGTATGGAACAGATCAAATCCCTGTCTATGCAGCGCCTTCTCGAGCAGAGGATTATAGTGATTTACCATATACTTACACATTTGTTGGTCAATTAGATCCATTCCGCAGTGAAACATTAACCTATGTAAGCAAACTAGCGCAAGCTGGTGTTGATGTCGAGTTTCATTTATATCCAAATGCCTATCACTGGTTTGAAGGGTTAAATCCAAATGCCGATGTATCTATTTACGCTGTAAACGAAATGGTACAAGCAGTAAAGACTGGTTTCAAAAGAGTCTCTAAGGTTGAGGCTTAATCCCTTTACAAGAAAAGTATAATAGCCGATTCTCATTTAGAATCGGCTATTAATATGTAAAATCCACCTAATATATCAAGGTTGAGAAACAGATATAAGATGTTTAGGCGATGTGTTTATTTCCTCTGCCAACGCCTTAATGCTCATCATGATTTGAATTATTTCTTCTAATGTTGTCCTCGGGTTGATAGAGCAAAGTCGGATTACTACTTTTTCTTTTAATTTAGTCGTACTTAGCATAGCAAATCCTCTTTGATTAATTTCTTCCACCAGTTTTTTGTTTATTTCATGAATTGTTTCTGTAGACGTTCGCTTACAAGGAATATAACGAAAAGTAACAATTCCTAATTGGGCAGGTGTTACTACTTCCCAATCTTTTTCTTTCCTTAAAAACTCTTCAACTTGTTCAGCCAACATAATGCCATGATCTATTGCCTCACGAAAAGCTGTGACTCCAAATGCTTTAAAAGAAAGCCATACCTTTAATGCCCTAAATCTACGAGAAAGTTCAATTCCACGCTCCCCAAAATTCACTTTTTCTTCTATATTAGTTTCCGTATCCTTAATATACTCTGGGATCATACGGAACGTTTTACTTAAATATTGGCTATTGCGAATGAGTACACAACCAACATCATAAGGCTGAAAAAGCCATTTATGCGGGTCTAACGTCAAAGAATCAGCACGATGAATTCCTCTTAACACCTCCCTTCCTTTTTCACTGAGAATTGCTGCAGCCCCATAAGCACCATCCGCGTGTAGCCATACATCTTCATCACCACATAGATCAGCCAATTCATCGAGGGAGTCCACCGCTCCGCAATTCGTTGTCCCTGCATTAGCAATAACACAAAATGGTTTTTTCCCTTTTAATCGATCTTCTTTTATTTGCTTTCTTAAAGTACTAACTGAAATTCTTAAATCTTCATCTGTTTCAATTCGGCAAATTTGATGATGTTTAAAACCTAATACTTTAAGTGCTCGATCTACAGAAAAATGAGTTTGGTTAGAAAAATACACAACCGCATTTTCTATGTCATTATTCAGCTTGACCTGTCTCGCTACAGTAAGTGCAGTCAAATTAGCCATGGAACCGCCACTGACAAATAACCCTTCAGCTGAATCAGGGAATCCTAGCATTGATTTTAACCAGTTGATTGTCGTTAATTCAATTTGTTCAGCACCTGCACCTACTATCCAAGCTGTAGGAAATACATTAAACCCACTTGCTAAAAAATCTGCTATTACACCAACATAATTATTAGGACCTGGCACAAAAGCCATAAAATGAGGATGATCCACATGAGTAATTTGATTAAACACATTGTTATTAAGAAAATGAAGTAACTCTTTTGGATTGGATCCGTTTTCTGGAATCGTTTCAATTAGCTTGTCTCTAAAAATATTACTATCAATCGTTTCCGAAACTGGTTTACTTTTTAAATGATTCATATGATCAACAATCAAGTCCACCGCTTGATATCCTAACTGACGCATCTCTTCGGCTGATAACTGCAAGTTTTTTGTCATTTGGTTTACTCCTATTCTATTTAAAAAGGCGAGTTCTTGCTCGCCTTTTCATTTTTTATAATTTGTAATCACCGATTGCCTGTATTGGATTTTGAAGAATCATGTTGATTAACTGATGGATGTGATTCAATATTTCCTGTATTTTCTCCGCTTCATATACGGTTTGATCATATCCAAACTTTATTGTAAGTTTCTCTTCAGGGAAGCACATAATTCCATACTTTACATGAGGCTCATCAACAACTTCGTAATCTGTGATGGCAAAATTTCTGTTTTCATTTGAAGAAAAGATAGCTGAGTTAGTCGGATAGTTTTCAAAAACCCAAAGATGGTCAGTCAACTCAGTTTTTAATTCACTTTGTTTTTGTATATCAACAAATGAATAGTATGCATACTCATTACATTTCAATGTTTCTAGTTGTACTTTTTGCAGGAAGTCCACAAAAGATTGCGTTTCTGTCCATGCTAGTCGGATAGGCAAAACATTTGTGAACAGACCGAACATATTTTCAATCCCTTCTACTTCGGGAGGTCTGACTGATACTAGATTAGGTAATACTACTTCTCTCATTCCGTTGTATTTGCCAAGCAATATTCCCCATACAGCTAGTAATGCCGAATTCATAGTTATATTGTTTTTAGTTACAAATGTCTGTAACTGATTAGTCAAATCCTTATCTAATGTTAAATCCATAAATGTGAAATTTAACCCTTCACTTTGAGTTGGTACTTTCTTTTTAGGAATACTAATTTTCCGATTGTATCCTGATAAATAATCCCGCCAAAAATGACGTGCTTTCTCATGATCTCGTGCTACAGTCCAATCTATGAATGTCTCAAAAGGTTTCACCATAGGTAACTCTGCCGTAGTTCCCGCATTTATTGTTTCATAGAGCTGGAATAATTCGTCTATCAAAATGCTGACGCTCCAACCATCACATAATAGATGATGGGAACTCCAAACCACCTTATGCTCGTTATTTTCTAGTTGGAATATACAGAGACGGGTCATGAGTTCATTATTTTTGAATCCTTGACTTAAATTTTCATTCATCCACTGGTCTAGGAATTCTTGCTGTTCTTGTTTCGTCATCTCAATCAAGTTTTTTATCTCTGAAATCATTTGAACATCATGTAGAACAGCTTGCCAAGGTTGTGCTTGTTCATCTTGCACAATTATCGTTCTTAAAGAATCATGACGATCAACTAATTGTTGGAAACACTGAATAAAGAGATTAATATCCAGCTCCCCCTCAAGTGCCCAAATTGTTTGTTCGAAATATGCATTTGTATCAGGTTCAGTCGCAGCATGTTCATAAATAACTTCCTGGAAAGGTGCCAATGGGTAAATACGTTCTATTTTTATTTCTGGCATTTTTTCTTGTATTTTGATAAGTGTATGTTGATTAAGTTGTTTATCTTTAACATTTAGTAATGTAACTTTATTATCGTTCATTTTGTTTACATCACTTGTTTGCGAATTTGGAAGATGATCAAGCTTTTTAACAAATTGAACCATGTCTCCTAATATAGGAAATGAAAATAAATTTTTTGGCTCCAGCTCAAATCCTTGTCTATACAGTCTGACGGAAACTTGAATCGCTTTTATCGAATCTCCACCTAAGGCAAAGAAATGATCATTTACTCCAATCCGATTTACTTTGAGTACTTCTTGCCAAACACTAGTTAATATTTTTTCCATTTCCGTTTTTGGAGCAATAAATACTTCATTTGTTTGTTTCTCCGGAGTAGGGAGCGCTTTTCTATCTAATTTCCCGTTTGGAGTCAAGGGCAATTGTTCCAAATAAACAAAATAAGAAGGAATCATGTAATCTGGCAAGTGATCTCGCAATTGCTTTCGAAGTTCTGTTGTGCTAATATTTTTCTCAGTTACTACATATGCGACTAAAAATTTTATACCATACTCATCTGTCTGATCAATCACTACTGCATGTTCGACTTGTTTGTAAGTGAGAAGACAATGGGCGATTTCTTCTAACTCTACTCGATACCCTTGAATTTTGACTTGATAATCTTGGCGGCCTAAAAATTCAATATATCCCTCAGGATGCATTTTTCCACAGTCTCCTGTCTTGTAAATAAGACCAAAATCAGGATGTGATACAAATGCTTCATTTGTTTTCTGTTCATCATTTAAATATCCTTTAGCAAGGCCCACTCCCCCGATATATAAATCTCCAATTACACCAACAGGGCACATTTTCTTTTCATAGTTCAACACATAATACGTTTGGTTTGCCAAAGGTATCCCGTATGGAATACTCTTCCAATGCGATTCCACCTGTTTGACCGGATAATAAATTGACCAAATCGATGCTTCTGTTGCTCCTCCGAGTGAAACTACTTCCGCAATCGGAAAATGTCGTTTTATTTTTTCTGGTAAAGAAAGTGGAATCCAATCTCCACTATGTAAAACTAAACGCAAGGAAGAATGTTCAAAATGAGAACCTACTTGATCTAATGCCAAATCCATAATTGCAGGTACTGTATTCCAAATTGTAATTCCTCTACGTTCGACAGTACGGATTAATTCTTGCATGTCTCTTGGGTCACGAATCATTACCAACATTGCACCTGTGCTTAACGTTCCGAAAATATCGTATACAGATAAGTCAAAACACATAGAAGAAATACCAATAATACGATCATCTTCATTTACCTGATATTTTTGATTAATATCTTGAATGGTATTTGCAACCGCTTGGTGAGTAATAATTACTCCTTTCGGTTTCCCTGTACTTCCTGAAGTGTAGATAATATAGGCAAGATCTTCCGGACCAGCAATAGCAGGCATATCTTCTGTTGTGTATAATGACAAGTGGTTTTCTGCATAAAGACTAGGTTCTAATACAAGTTTGCATGAGCTATTTTCTAAAATATATGTTTGGCGATCTGAAGGATGGTCGGGATCAATCGGAACATAAGCGGCACCTGCTTTTAAAATACCTATCATATTAGCAATTGTGTCAACTCGTCTTTGTGCTAAAAGACCAACCTTGTCACCTAGACCAATTCCTTGTTCTTTTAAAAAGTGCGCAACTTGATTGGAGCGCTTATGAAGCTCCGAGTATGTTAAGTAGTCTTGTTCAAAAACTACTGCTACTTCATCCGGTGTACGTTTTACTTGGTCTGTAAATAATTGATATAAAGTAGTCGACGGTATTTTTTCTGTTGTCTCATTGTATTGCTCAATTAAAGCATGGTCTAACTCTTTCATCTGCAAAGATGTTACGTCACTTTGTTTCACTAATTGTTCCAATAAGTCAACAAATTGGTGAAACATCGCTTCTATCACATCAACATCAAACAATTCTTCAACATAGTTCCAGCTAATTAATAACTCTCCATTTTTTTCAATTACCACATTATCCAAATACACTTGTGGAGTCCGAGCATGAATATGGCGAAGTGAACCAAGTTGTTCCCAAGCAAAAGCCCCCGCACCTGCTAGCATCGAGGTGAAAACAATTGGCATAACTGCTTTTGGCGTCATTTGATGATATCGAGTAAAATCTCGAATGAAATTAACTCCATCGTAATGGCGATGTTCGAGACCATCTAATAAAGTAGATTGCGTTTCTTTTACTCTAGTAAAGAAAGATTGATCTGGATTCACATCAACATCCAACAAGATGAGTGAAGTGAAATCTCCCACAATTTGCTCTACTTCTTCATGAACAGGATAACGGTTAAATACAGTCAAATTAATTGCCAATCGACGTTGATTACTCCAATATGCCAATACATCACCATATATTGTACAAAGCAGAGCCGAAGGAGTTACTTCTTTCTCTTGTGCTAACTTTCGTAGCTTTGTCCATATTTCATTGTCCAGGATCTTATTAAGTGATTGGAACTTAGGAGTAGAAATCTCTGCTGGATCCTTTTTTAACAGCAAAGAAGGCGCAAACGGAAAGTCAGGAAGCTTACTTGTCCAATAATCTTTTGCTGTTTTATATTCTGTACTTTGTTCCAGTTCATCATAGATAAACATGTAATCTTGAAAATCAAAAGATAGAGGTTCTAACCTTTGCTCTGGTTTATAATAATAATGAAACAAATCCTGTCCAACGATGTTCATGCTTGCTCCGTCCATTAATAAAGCATCGTATCGAAAACATAATAAATACGTGTCTTCTTTTAAAAGAAAGGCTTTTAATTCAAACAAAGGCCATTGCCCTAAAGGAAATACATGATTAGTCATTCGAGAACGTTCTTCTTGTAAGCGAGCATTTTGATTCCTATCATCTAAATCTATGAGACTTACTATTTCAATCTCGTAATCAGGAACGCTTTGTAATATTTGCTGTTCTCCCTCTGGTAAAATTACAGCTCGTAACATCGGATGACGTTGAATTACCTTTTGAAAACTTTTTGAAAGACGATTGATATTCAATTCTGTTTCATATTCAAAATAAGTTTGAGGTGAAATACCACTTAATTCAAACTGTGAATTCCGTCCTAACATGTACGCTGTCTGAACCTCTGTTAAGGGAAATGGCTTAGACAAATCTTTAACATGGGTTGGTCTATTTTCAAAGTTTTTCGTTTTATGCTCTAACTTTACACAAGTACTAAGTTGAGCAATCGTGGGATGCTTAAAAAAATCTGTTGTACTTATTTTTAAGCAGTCTTTTCTTAATAAATTAATTACCTGAAGTGCTTTAATCGATTCTCCTTTTAAAGCAAAAAAATTATCATGAATACCGATTCCCTCAATCTCCATAACTTTTTCCCATGCATGCACCAATTTTTGTTCAATTTCATTGCGCGGGGCAACGTATGGAATTGATACATAATCTGTTTGTGTTATATCTAATAACCTTTTCCTATCTACTTTCCCATTTGGATTCAACGGAATCTCTTCCACCTGAATCATTTTTTCAGGAATCATAAACTCAGGTAATTTATCACTTAAATATTTTCTGATTTCATCAAAAGAGACCTTATTATCCGATACATAGTACGCAGCTAATAATTTCCTATTTCCATATACTTGATCAACAACGATAGTTTGGTTTATTTCTGGATATTCCCTTAACTGGCTTTCGATTTCTCTTAATTCAATCCGATATCCCCGAATTTTTACTTGATGATCCAT
Organism: Bacillus sp. 05T31; assembly: GCF_056396725.1. Taxonomy (NCBI): domain Bacteria; kingdom Bacillati; phylum Bacillota; class Bacilli; order Caryophanales; family Bacillaceae; genus Bacillus; species Bacillus sp. 05T31. Next base: position 260 of record NZ_JBFTMA010000155.1, on the reverse strand, counting down.
TCGACCTAGATATTCAAGTTCTCCATTAGGCAACCAACGAACGAGATCACCCGTATGATACATCATTTCTCCTGCCGTAAAAGGACTCGGTACAAACTTTTCATCTGTCAGTTTAGATTTCCCAAGATACCCTCGTGCTACCGCCACGCCACCAATACAGAGTTCACCCGGAATTCCAAATGGTTTTAATTGCCCATACTTATTCAATATATAGGAATGATAATTCGGGTTGGGACTTCCAATCGTAACTTCTTTGGCAG
>NZ_JBFTMA010000154.1:0-8649 GCF_056396725.1 Bacillus sp. 05T31 | reverse complement strand
GCGTGGATATGTTCAAAAAATACACGGAAAAGGTGTTTTTGTATTAAAGCGCAAAAACATTGAATTTAACTTTGGTGGTATTGTAAGTTTTCAAGAAGAAAATGAACGTTTAGGACGTCATTGTATTACAGAAGTCGTGGAAATAGAGAAAATGAAAGCGACACAAGATGTAGCAAAGTTATTAAACGTGAAAGAAAAAACGGAAATAAATCATATTAAACGTGTACGAAATATTGATGGAGAAAAAGTAATTTTAGATATAAACCATTTTGTATCGGAATATATTCCAGGATTAACGAGAGAAATTGCAACTGCATCGATTTATAAATACATTGAGAAAGAATTAGGGCTACATATTAGCTATTCACAGCGGGTAATTGAAGTGCAACCATGTACAGAGGATGACCGAAAGTATTTGGATTTAAATGGAACAGACTATGTTGTCGTTGTAAAAAACTTTACTCATTTATACGATGGGAGTCAGTTCGAATATACGGAATCACGTCACCGTTTAGATATTTTTCACTTTTCGGATGTGGCGCGAAGAAAATAAAGAGATGGAGCGAAATAATCGTTCCATCTCTTTATTTATCCCGCTATTTGTGGGCAGTAAAACTCCCACCTCAAAATTCAGCTGGAGCAAAGAAGTTAGGTGGGAGATCAACTGCCTGTAAACGCCCGATTGGTGAGGGCTGATAGTCAGTGGGGGATGAACAAAACCCCCACTGATTAAAGTTTCACTTTATAAAAAAATCACCAACTTATATATACGAGTGTTGACTAACTTATATATACGAGTTAATATGTAAGTGTAAACGGTATCAAAAAAAGAAAAGAGGGACGGGAATATGGGGAAAGACTATCGTAAAACAGCAAAAGAAGTGTTGCAGTATATTGGTGGGAAAGACAATATTGAACAAGCTGCGCACTGTGTAACGAGGCTACGTATCGCTTTAAAAGATGAAAATAAAATAGATAATGATAAATTACAGTCTGTTTCATTAGTAAAGGGAGCGTTTCATAACGCTGGGGTATTTCAAATTGTAATTGGTCCAGGTGATGTCGATCGAGTATACGCTGAATTGATAACGCTTGCAGGTATGGAAGAATCGACAGTAGCTGACGTAAAAGGTTCAGGGGATAAAAAATTAAATCCAGTTCAAAAGTTTGTAAAAGTATTTTCAGATGTATTTATGCCGATTTTGCCAGCAATTATTACGGCAGGTTTACTAATGGGGATTAATAACCTGTTAGGGGCAAAGGACTTATTTTTTGATGGGAAAAATTTATTAGAAGTATATCCGAACTTAGGTGGGCTTTGGGATTTAATTAATATGATGGCCAATACAGCATTCGTATTCTTACCGGCACTKGTTGGTTGGTCAGCAACGAAGCGCTTTGGTGGTAGTCCAATACTAGGGATTGTTATGGGATTAATGCTTGTGCATCCGGCCTTATTAAACGCGTGGGATTATGGAAAAGCAGCGACTGGTTTAGAGGGACAAAAGATTGAGTACTTCGATATTTTAGGGCTATTCCAAATTGAAAAGGTAGGGTATCAAGGTCAAATTTTACCCATTTTAGTAGCAGCATTCGTATTAAGTAAAGTTGAAATCTTCTTAAAGAAACATGTGCCAAACGCAATTCAATTATTAGTTGTACCAATTACAACAATCGTTGTAACGGGTGTGTTAGCGTTAGGAATTATCGGTCCAGTTACACGTCATATTGGCGATTTATTAACGGCTGGATTAGTTGGCGTATATGAAACGGTACCAGTAGTTGGAGCAGTATTATTTGGAGCATTATATGCACCGCTCGTAATTACAGGAATGCATCATATGTTTATTGCAATTGATTTACAGCTAATTGCACAGCACGGCGGTACATTTATTTGGCCGATGATTGCTCTTTCTAACATTGCACAAGGTAGTGCGGCACTAGCGATGTTCTGGATTTCTAAAAATCAAAATGATAAAAGTATGGCATCAACATCAGCAATCTCAGCGTACTTCGGTATTACAGAGCCAGCGATGTTCGGTGTGAATTTAAGAAATAAATTCCCGTTCTATGCAGCGATTATTGGGTCTGCTATAGCAGCGATATTTATTACATTAAATGGTGTATTAGCACCAGCAATCGGAATTGGCGGATTGCCAGCATTTATTTCTATCATTCCGAAATCGATTCCAATGTTTATTGTAGGGATGATAATCGCAGTAGTAATTCCATTTACATTAACATGGTTATTTGCGAAACGAGTAAAACAGAAGTAGGAGGAAATTAAGCATGAAAGATTGGCATAAAAGTGTAGTCTATCAAATTTATCCGAAGAGCTTTAATAGTTACTATAATAAAGAAACCGGTGATATAAAGGGAGTTACAGAGAAATTAGATTATTTAAAGGAACTTGGAGTGGATTATATTTGGTTAACACCGATATACCGATCACCACAAAATGACAATGGATACGATGTAAGTGATTATTACAGCATTGATCCATCTTACGGGACGATGGAAGAGTTTGAAGAGCTTTTAAAAGAAGCGAAAGTACGTGACATTGAAATCATGCTTGATATCGTTGTAAATCATAGTTCAACGGAGCATAAGTGGTTTAAAGAAGCAAAAGAAGATAAGAATAGTCCGTATCGAAATTATTATATTTGGCGTGATGAAARGAATAATTGGCAGTCTAAATTTGGAGGATCTGCTTGGAAATATGATGAGAAAACAGGGCAATATTTTTTACATCTATTTGATGAGACGCAAGCTGATTTAAATTGGGAAAATGAAAAGCTTCGTGAAGAAGTGTACGATATGATGCGCTTTTGGTTGGAGAAAGGTGTAAAAGGATTCCGCCTTGATGTTATTAACTTAATTTCAAAAGATCAAAGATTTTTAAGTGATGAAGGCACCACGGCTACAAGTGATGGGCGTAAATATTACACAGATGGTCCACGCGTCCATGAATATTTACAAGAGATGAGCCAAAATGTTTTTGAAGGGAAAGATGTAATTACAGTTGGAGAAATGTCATCTACGACAATTGATAATTGTATTAAATATTCGAATCCTGAGCGCAATGAACTAAGCATGACGTTTAGTTTCCATCATTTAAAAGTAGATTATCCGAATGGTGATAAGTGGACGAAAGCTGATTTTGATTTCATTAAATTAAAAGAAATTATGTCTAATTGGCAAATTGAAATGCAAAAGGGTGGAGGATGGAATGCGTTATTCTGGTGTAATCATGACCAGCCTCGTATCGTTTCACGGTTTGGTGATGATGAGAAGTACCGAAATGAATCTGCGAAAATGTTAGCGACAGCTATGCATATGTTGCAAGGAACGCCTTACATTTACCAAGGTGAAGAAATCGGTATGACGAACCCAAACTTTAATTCTATCGAGCAATATCGCGATGTAGAATCGTTAAATATATACGATATAAAAAAAGAGGAAGGATTATCAAAAGAAGAGATTATGGGAATTTTAAAACAAAAATCTCGTGATAATTCCCGTACTCCGATGCAGTGGAATGGAGAGGTGAACAGTGGTTTTACAACGAGTACACCTTGGATTTCCGTGGCTGATAGTTATACAGAGATTAATGTGGAAAAAGCGTTAGAAGATAAAGAATCTGTATTTTATCATTATAAAAAACTAATTGAGCTAAGAAAAACGTATGATGTAATTACAAAAGGGAAATATGCTGTTTTAGATGAAAATGACCCTAAGATTTGGGCGTATACACGTACTGTAAATAATGAAGTATTACTTGTTATAAATAACTTCTATGGTGAAGAAATAGTGTATTCTGCACCAGTTCATGTCCAATTAGAGGGAATGAAGCAAGAAGTATTATTATCGAATTATAAAGATTCAGGTGGGGATATTACAAGTCTTAGCTTAAGACCGTATGAGTCAATTGTATATCGATATACGAAATAAAAAGATTGTATGCCTGAGTGGCATACAATCTTTTTATTTTAAGACACCACTATATAAAATACTTACTTCAACTTCGGGCTTAAATTTCACTTTTGCATAATCTTTATTCCAATTCTTTTTCTTCCATAAATCTGGATGATAAGCGATAAGATGTCTGCCAATCCCGAAAGCATCACAATTTGCTTTTTGTAGCTTTTTCGTTATTTGTTTAGCTTCCTTCGTAAGTTGTTTCGATAATTCTTTATTTAGATTTTTTCTTTCACCCATTTTATAAAGATTATCCCTTGGGGCTTCAAGTGCTATAACTTTTAGTTGGAGCTTAATGTTAGCATAAACATTTCCTTTTTTATCCGTTGTTATTTTTAAGTCTCGTTTTAATTTCCTATTACTTACTTCCATTGTTAAATAATCAGATGTCGTCTCTGATTCATTGCTAGTAAGTTTTTGGGTTATACGGGCACTTGTTCCCATTTTTCCAGTTAATAATACGAAGAGAACCGACTGTCTTAAAGGTAAATGTCCAGTTAATTTGTCTTTATTAAATAAAGCTATTCCATTGGTTACAACTTCTTTTCCTTTTAGCTTTATAGACGGGAGGGTGAAGTCTTTGCCCGGATCTAACATTTTTGTAGCAGCTGTTTCTAAAGTTTCTTCTGGAAACACACTCATATCCTCTAGGCTTTTAATTTTTTTCTTTAGAAAATCTCCAATCAGTAAATTCCCTACTTTCTTTTTGTTGAGTATCTCGGATGTGCCACCATCTACTGAAATAAGTTTTACTAATGCGGTTGGATTTGATGGATCTCTAAATCCAACATCTAAATAGGAAAGTATTCCTTTCTTCTGAATAGTAGTTCCTAATAGCTCTATTCCATATTTAAAATAACGAATGTTACCTGTTACATTTTTTCTCAAAGAATCACTTGTGTCACGCACGTTATAGCCAGTTGCTGAATGCACTTCATTTTCGAATGAAGATTGTTCACCACTCGAGCTTTTTACGAGTTCAATGGTTTGCTGTAGTTTATTATTTTCTATAATGTCAAACCCGAGACTATAGGCTAATCTAGCTTCTCTTAATGGTTCTTGGTCCCAACAACCAGAAAGGAGTAGGCTAAAGCATAGTACTGTACACAGTTTAGCTATTCTTTTGGACATAATTTTCTCCTTTCTTAGTTCTTAATAAGGAATAAAGGAGAAATAAAAAAGGAAGAACGACAATGAAAATATAAGTGAATTTATCTGTGAAATTCGCAAGCATTTTTAGTTGTTCTGGTGTGTCTATAAATATTGCAACAAAAAAGGAGATGAGACCAACAATTGGAACAGCTTTCTTATGATTAGCTATATTGAATATATGACCGATTCCTATTGAAGCTGCACAATAATAACTAGCGATAGAAGCTACAACGGTTATCATCCATATTGGAATGAAAATTAAGTCAGTCCGGTCTACAATTCCGATATGAAGAGAGCGCAGCAAATAAGCAACTGGTTCAGGGATAAGTTCCACTTGTTTCGGACTAAATACGATAAAACAAATCAAAACTGTAAAAGCATAAAATAGTGTTACTAATCCGTTAGCAATAGAAATTGCTTTCAGTCTTGCTGCTGGTTTGCCTTTTACATATGGATAAGCAATAAGAATAATTTCAAAGCCATACATTGCTGTAATAGTCTCTTTGGATGCTTGGATAATATTCCACCATCCTGCTTCTGTAAGCGGGAAAATATATGAAAAATCAGCACGTGTTAATCCGAGAGCAATTAAGAAGGCCATCGGAATAATAAGAATAGAGGCCATGACGTAAAATCGTACAATGACTTTGAATGTGTTATAAGCTAAATAAGAACATGTAACAGTAAATAAAATTAAAAGTGCAGACCAAGGCGTTGCTTGTAAAATCCATACTTTAATGACATTACAAGCGTTTAACATAACCGTCATTCCGATGATGATAAAATAGATAATATAAGAAAAACCGAATAGTTTCCCGAGCTTATTTCCGAACATTGTACAAACAATTTCATATATATTTTTATCGGGAAACCTCTTTAGTAAAAGCCACATCAGTGAAATAATAAGTTGAATTGCAAGACCAGCGATGAGAGCAGAAATCCACCCACCGCCTTTGGCAATGGGGTGAAGACGGTTTGGTAAAGAAAGTATACCAACTCCGATTTGGCATTGAATAACGAAAAAGGTAAATTGAACAAGCGAAATTTTATTTTGCGTGTTTGTCACCGTTCTCATCCTCTCTCGTTACATGTTGTCTTTGCATTTTTTTCGGCTTTGGATCATGTGGGCGTTCCCCAAATGACCAAATAGGAAGTCTTACAAAAGAATCTTTCATGTCTTTTATTCGCATGGGCGCAATAGGAGAAAGGTATGGCGTATGGAAAGAATGCAGCTGACATAAGTGGACGAAAGTAATAATTAAACCGAAAGAAATTCCAACATATCCAAATAGAGCAGCTAAAATCATTAATGGAAACCGGAGAATTCGAACGGCTGAACTCATATCATTTGATGGAACGAGAAAAGACGCAATTGCAGTTAAAGCTACAACGATAATCATTGTATAAGAGACAAGTCCAGCCTTTACAATCGCATCACCAATGACTAAACCTCCTACGATACCGATTGTTTGTCCAACTCGGCTCGGCAGACGAATACCAGCTTCTCTTAATAATTCGAAGATTAATTCCATTAAGAGTGCCTCAAAGATCGGAGGGAGTGGTACCTTTTCTAATGAAGCTTTAATTGTATAAACGAGTTCGAGTGGTAATACATCAGGATGAAAGGCAACGGTTGCGATATATATAGCTGGTAGGAGAAAAGCGATTAAGAAACTTACTAAGCGAATCATTCGKACGAAAGAACCGACAATCCARCGGTTATTATAATCATCTGGTGATTGATARAAAGCAAATAGTGTAACGGGAACAATAAGGGTAGTTGGGTCTCCGTCAGATAAAATAGCAACGCGTCCTTCCATTAAGTTAGCGACAGTTCTATCAGGTCTTTCTGTATTTAATTGTTGCGGAAATGGTGAGAAAGAAGTGTCTTCTATAAATTCTTGTATGTAACCTGGTGGCATTAGTGCATCGGTCTTAATCGTTTCTAATCTTCTTTTTACTTCTGTGACGAGATCATCATTAGCTATATTTTGCATATAAACAATTGCTATTTTCGTGTGCATCTCTTCACCAAGGATAAAATATTTAACGACTAAATTTGGACTCTTAATTAGTTTCCGTACGGAAGCTAAATTCGTAACTAAGTCTTCAACAAAACCAGAATGTGATCCACGTACAACCCCTTCATTATCAGGCTCTGTTATATCTCTTTTTAAAGATAAAGCCGTTTCAAAAATACAAAAGCTCTCGACATGCTCATGGAAATACAATGATTTACCTTGTAATAAAAGTTGCACACCATAATTTAAATTTGTTTCTTTTTTCATATTCAATGTAGAAAAAGCTTTTTCTAAAGACAAATCAGATCGAGTTAATAGTGGTTCAAGAGCTAATTGGTACATATAGGAGGGAATAAATATGGAAATAGCTGTGGAACGAGTTTTTACACATGAGATTTTAGCAGAAGCTGCAAAGATATTTAATGTGAAAGTAGAAGAAAATCCACTTGGTGATTTTGAAAATTATATTTTTAAGGCGAGGGGTAAAAATAATGAAGATTACGTATTACGCTTAACTCATTCTTCTCATCGCTCTAAAAAAGAGGTAGAGGCCGAACTAGATTTTTTACGGTATGTTGCGGAGCATGGGGCGAAAGTGGCGGGACCTCTTAATTCAATATCTCAAAATCTTGTAGAAGAAATCGGAGCGGAAGATGGTACTTTCTTTTTTGCGTCTTTATTTACATATGCAAAAGGTGAGCAAGTAAAAGAAGAAGAATCGGCTTATTGGGGAGATGCTTTCTTTGAAGCTTGGGGAAAAGCGATTGGACAACTGCATCGCCTCACAATGGATTATCCTAAAACAGACTACCGTGATACGTGGGAAGAGGATGAAAGTAGCATTGTTAGCGGATTAGAAGATGCGAAGGTGAAAGAGATTGCTTCTGTATTAATGGATGAAATAAAGTCTCTTCCAATTGAAAGAGAAACATTCGGTCTTATGCATGGTGATATTCATCCAGGTAACTTTCATTATGATGGTAAAGAGCTAACAATCTTTGATTTTGATGATGCAGCTTATAATTACTTTATACATGATTTAGCAATGGTTCTCTATTACTCTGTTCTATTTACACCGTGGACTACAGAAGAGAGGAAAGAATTTGCTTGCAAACAGTTACAAGTGTTACGAAAAGGTTATGAATATGAGCACAGACTGGCGGATAGTTGGTATGAATCGTTACCGTTATTTTTGCGTCTACGTGATATTGGTTTATACGGTACGCTTCAAAAGAAGTTTAAAGGGAAAGATATGCCAAATCATTTCATAGAATTRGCGGAACAACTCTATGAAAGAATTATAAAGAAGGAAGCAATTGTGAATATATAATACATTCATATCGAAACAAAGTATACAAAATAAATGTATACTTTGTTTTTTTATACAAAAATATGTTTGTTTTATTAAAATAATATTGTTATAGATTCGGTATACACTTATAATTTTATATATATTCTGAATATTCTTTATAAAGAAGGAGGGGGAAAGTTGGAAGCT